>CAYPXV010000040.1:0-259 GCA_964414925.1 uncultured Clostridium sp.
GGCCCCGGCAACCGTGCGCTGAAGTCACTTTCGGAAATGCTCAGAGGTAAACAGGGTCGTTTCCGTCAGAATCTGCTCGGCAAGCGTGTTGACTACTCAGGTCGTTCCGTTATCGTTGTAGGTCCCGAACTTAAAATGTATCAGTGCGGTCTTCCGAAAGAAATGGCGGTGGAACTTTTTAAAGCTTTTGTTATGAAGCGCCTTGTTAAAACAGATGTTGTTAACAACAATAAAATCGCACGGAAGATGGTGGAAAGGG
>CAYPXV010000040.1:269-12696 GCA_964414925.1 uncultured Clostridium sp.
AGAAGGCTTATCGAACAGAAATCCGCTCAGAATATCAAAGCCGCAAAACGCAAAGTTGAGCGTGTCGAACCCGAGGTTTGGGATGTTCTTGAAGATGTTATTCGTGACCATCCTGTTCTTCTGAACCGTGCGCCTACGCTCCATAGACTGGGTATCCAGGCTTTCGAACCGGTTCTTGTCGAGGGTAGAGCAATTAAATTGCACCCCTTGGTATGTACAGCATTTAACGCCGACTTTGACGGCGACCAGATGCCCGTACACGTTCCGCTATCGGTTGAAGCACAGGCGGAAGCAAGATTCTTAATGCTTGCGGCAAATAACATCCTTAAACCCCAGGACGGTAAGCCCGTTATCAGCCCCGCACAGGATATGGTTATGGGTTGTTACTACATAACCATGCGTACCGATGCGCTGTATGACAGCGAAATCCGTAAGACCGTAAAGGGCATTGTTAAGGATGACGACTACGTAGACGAGAAGCTGACCGATGAGGTTATATTCAGAATCTATGCCAAAAAGAACGAGAAGCTTCGCAATGACTTCATCGAAGGTGCAAAACAGGTAAATCCCAATCTCGATGAAGAAAAGCTCGAACGTTATCTCACCGACTCCAGACTTCTCAGAATGATGAACGGCGAAAATAAAGCGTTCTTCAGCGAAGAAGAAGCACAGATGGCTTATCAGACAGGCGAACTTTCACTGCAAGCCACTTGTAAAATCAGAATCGAACGTGAATTTGAGGGAAAAACCTATAAAAAGGTAATTACCACTTCCCTCGGTCGATTGATATTTAACCATATCATTCCTCAGGACTTGGGCTATGTCGAAAGAAAGACAGTCGATGATATGTTCCTGCTCGAAGTCGATAAGCTTGTTGTCAAGAAGGACTTGGGTGACATAATCAACCGCTGCTTCCGTAAACACGGTCCCACCGAAACAAGTGAAGTTGCCGACCAGATGAAGAATCTCGGCTACAGATACTCCACCGTTGCAGGTAATACAATCGGTTTCCAGGATATCAACGTTCCCGAAGAAAAACAGGCGTTGCTCGATAAAGCCGATGAGGAATGCGATAAGATTGATAAGCTCTACCGTATGGGTCTTTTGTCCAATGCGGATAGAAGAAATAAGGTTATCGCCGTTTGGAAACATACGGTGGACGAGATCGTTATTTTGCTTGATAAGCAAAAGAGCCCGATTAATCCCCTCAACATGATGGCGGATTCCGGTGCCCGCGGTAGCAAAGAACAGATTCGTCAGCTGGCGGGTATGCGCGGTCTGATGGCTGACCCCAGAGGTCAAACCATTGAAGTGCCTATTCGTTCGAACTTCCGTGAAGGTCTCAACGTTCTCGAGTTCTTTCTCAGCTCCCACGGCGCAAGAAAGGGTCTTGCCGATACCGCTTTGCGTACCGCAGACTCGGGTTATTTGACCAGACGTCTTGTTGACGTTTCTCATAACGTTATCGTCCGTGAACAGGACTGCTTCGAATTGAGAGGCAAGGCTGTTGAGGGTATGGTCTTTGAGGTTGCTCTTTCCGACGAAGACAAGCGTGACCCGTTCGCAGCCGCCGCTAAAGACCGCAGCAGCAGGGAAAGAATCGATAAAGCTTTTGCAGACTTTAAGGAAAGACTTAACGGTCGCTTTACCGCAGAGGACGTATTCTCACCGAGAACCGGCGAACTTATCGCAAAAGTCAATACAATGCTTACATATGACCTTTGCGACATTATCGCAGATGAAAGAGTTACTGCCGTTAAGTGCAGAACAGTTCTTACCTGTAAGAGCGAACACGGCGTTTGCTGCCGCTGCTACGGTATGAACTGTGCGACAGGTACGGAAGTTACCATCGGTGAGGCTGTCGGTATAATCGCCGCTCAGGCTATAGGCGAACCCGGTACACAGCTTACAATGCGTACATTCCATACCGGCGGTGTTGCTACCGCTGAGGATATTACACAGGGTCTTCCCCGTGTTGAAGAAATATTCGAAGCTCGTAAGCCCAAGGGCGCGGCTATAGTCAGCAACATCAGCGGTACTGTGGAGCTTAAACCCGACGGAAGGACAACAAGAGTCGTTATTGTCGGCGATGATCCCGGCGATAC
Source organism: uncultured Clostridium sp. (assembly GCA_964414925.1). Taxonomy (GTDB): domain Bacteria; phylum Bacillota; class Clostridia; order Christensenellales; family CAG-138; genus PeH17. The sequence continues at coordinate 2,375 of CAYPXV010000040.1, forward strand.
GGACGAGAAATCAATCCCGTTCGGTGCAAAGCGTAAGGTCAATGACGGTGATCACATCAATGCGGGTGATCCCTTGACCGAAGGTCCGATTAATCCCCATGAAATCCTTGAAATCAAGGGTGTTCCGGATGTTCAGTCCTATATGCTCAATGAAGTTCAGGCGGTTTATCGCAGCCAGGGCGTTCATATCTCCGATAAGCATATAGAAATTATCATTCGCCAAATGCTTCGTAAGGTTCAGGTCGTTGACCCCGGTGATACGGATATGCTCCCCGGTGAAGTCGTTGATATCTTTAAATTCAACCGTATCAATGATGCCGCCGCTATGTCAGGCAAAAAGACCGCTACCGTATTCCGTAAGCTCATGGGTATTTCCAAAGCCGCTCTGGCTACGGATTCGTTCCTCTCGGCTGCAAGCTTCCAGGAAACTACCCGTATGCTTACCGACGCCGCTATCAAGGGCAAGGTCGATCCGCTGCTCGGCTTGAAGGAAAACGTCATAATCGGTAAACTCATTCCCGCAGGTGTGGGCATGAAACGTTACCGTGGCGTTGACGTCGATAATCCCAACGATGTCATTGCCGATACCGCAGTCGATACCGCAAATGATACCCGTGTCATTTCACCCGATGCGGAAATTGTCCGTGAAGCTGATGACAACACTCAGGATAAGGGCTTGTTCAATGACTTCACCGTTGACGATTTCGAAGAAGGCGCAAGCGAACTCGATGATTTCGTAGATCACGATAAGCTTGACGATGAAGCGCTTTCCGATGAGGAACTCAGTGCGCTCGATGCGCTCGATGCTTTCCTCGATAATAAGTCGGATGACGATGATTCCTTTGATTTCTCCGAGTTCCTTAAAGGTGAGATCCTTTCGGATGATGAATAATCTTAAAAAATAAATAATGCCGTCTCTTTCGATTCGTATGAGTTTCGCAGAGTTTATGCTCTGCCGATAGTACGAAAGGCGAGAGACGGCACTTTTTTGTTAATAAAATCGCCACATTTGCAAAAAATAAACAGATGATATCATAATTAAGTTCGCTTAAATTATTGACACTTTCATCTTTTGATGTTACAATTCAAACCTAAATATCGGTCGATGACCTAAAACGGAGGAAAAAATGAACAAAAAAATGAGACGATTGGTTTCCGTACTGCTTTGCGCTATGTTCTGCTTCGGTTGCTTTTCTTTTGCCGCAGCGGAAGTCTGTGAAAAAAATACTGTCGCAACCGTAGAAACCTATGACCAACTTCCGCCCAATGTCACGGAACAAGAATGGGAAGTTCTTCGTATAGTAAACGCAGAACGTGTGTCGAGAAATAAACTCCCCTTGACTACTTTCAGCGGACTTCAGTCTATAGCGCATTTGCGTTCACAGGAAATCGTTGAGTATTTTTCGCACACAAGACCTAACGGCAGCCAGTGGAGTACCGCTTTTTCCGAAAACGGAATTTCATATTCCTATGCAGGCGAAAATATTGCCGCAGGTCAAACCACTCCTGCTTTGGTTATGCAGTCGTGGATGAACAGCCAGGGTCACCGTGAAAATATTCTCTCCGATAACTTTATGCATGTCGGTATCGGAAGAACTTACCTCAATTCAAGTGAGTACAGATACTATTGGACTCAATTGTTCTGCACCGGAATGAGCGAACGCTATACCGACTGCACCGTTATGCTTCCGCAGTCAATGCAGTTTCCCGTCGGTACTTCCATTGCCGAAATGAATATCATCGTTCGCCTCAACTCCAACGTCTACGGCGATTGCTATATGCCACTCGATGATTCGTCCTGCTCCGGTTTCGATAAAACCCGTCAGGGACAGCAGACGGTTACGGTTAATCTGTTCGGCTTTACCGTAAATTTCGTCGTTACCATCGGCTCATCTCAATCAGGTCTTCTGGGTGATGTAAATGATGACGGCGTTGTTAATATGGTCGATGCTACCGCAATTCTTCGTCATGCGCTCAGCGTTTCCTTTATCCCCGAGGAATTTCGCAGTCGTGCAGATATAAACAGTGACGGTTCGATTAATATCGTCGATGCGACATTGACAATCAGAATAGCTTTGAATATCGGATGAATATATCCTATTTAACAAAAAAAGGACTTGCATTTTAATAAAAGGGGTGTTATACTTGCCGAGTTGTCTTTAGGACAACGAAATAAACACAAGGAGAAAATAAGTATGAAAAAGTTGTTTGTTTGCTTCATGTGTGTCCTTCTTTCCCTCTCGCTGTTTGCATGCAAGGGCGCAGAGAACGAGGCTACACAGGCTCCCGAGACTCAGAACACCGAGGCACCCGCAGGTGATGCAACTGATGCTCCCGAAGTAGAAGTAACCGACGCTCCCGAAGAGGATGCAACCGATGCTCCCGAGGAAGACGCAACTGACGCTCCCGAAGAAGAAGCAACCGATGCTCCCGAGGAAGACGTAACCGAAGAACCTTCTGATGATCAGAACAACTAATATTGTCTTGAACTTTTAGTTCGGATAGTAAAAAACGGATGGATGATTGAAAGCCAATCATCCATTTGTTTCTATAAGCATTATAATTTAAATACCAAGGAGATTTTATGAAAAAATTTTTAATCTGCATTATGTGTGCAATCATGCTTGTTTCGTCGTTTGCCTGCAAAAATTCGGGCAATGAAACTCAGTCACCCGAACAGACCCTTGCGCCTACTCAAACACCGACACAGGACGCTACTCAAGAGCCCGACGCAACCGATGAACCGACGGCAGAGCCTGTTACGGTCATTCCCACCGACAAATATCTGTTCAATGAACAGACAGGTGAATTTGAAGATGAACATATTTCGTTCGTTCTTCCCGAAGGTTTGACTTCAATCGCAACTTCCGTTGCCGAACCCGTTTATACCTACACCTTCTTACCGGATAACTACCCCGAAAATTCGGACAGCATTGTTTACATAATTACCCCGGCAAGCGATGAGAGTGATTACTCGAATAAGACCCTTGACGAACTCGTAAAGGAACTTGAAGATGGTTTTGCAGCAATGGAAATGGAATGTTCCATCGAAAACGCAACGCTTGATACTGTCGGATACGGCGATGAATACATGGCAATTATCTTTAATTATGACATTACCATGGACGGTATGACTATGCATCAAATCCTCTGGTCAATTACAATGAGTGATTATTCAATCAATATCACTTCCACCACCCTCGGCGATTATACCGCTCATCTTGATTGCGTGAAATCGGTAAAGCTTAAATAATTTAAAATCATTAAAAGACAAATACACTCCCGACAGCTAAATTGTCGAGAGTGTATTTTTTAACAGTGTGAACCATGTTATCTTAACGGTTTGATATCAACATACTGCTCGGACGTTACCGGGGTTTTAATCGTGTAATCAAGCAGAGTGGGATTGATTATGGTCAACTTGTTATCGATGATAGCGGCAAAGAGTTGCATTTTAGTGTTTCCGTCCGAAAGGGTGAAGCTGCAACAGGCGGATATGTCGTCGATGTACCCAAGTTCGTTCAGTTCCGCAAACTCGGCAACATTATCTTCAAGTCTTCCGAGCATAAACATATGCTGAGCCGTTTCACCGCTTAACGTCGTGTTCGAAACAAAGACTATGTAATCATTATAAACAACGCATTTGCCGTAATCGGGCGTATAGTCGATGCTGCCGAATGCACTGCCTAAGTCAATTGCTCTCGTGTCCGAGCCTGCTTTGTCTTGCTCATAGTTTATAAGCAACAAAGTAAGTGAGATGGTTTCCTCGTAATCCGGATATGCCAATATAACGTCGCAGCCGTTCAGTGTTCCGGAATTTGTCGAGAAATTGCTTTGATAAACAGGGTTTGTTACCGTGCCATCGGTAAGAGCGAACCTGCAAAGATAGTTATCTCCGTTTTCGGGCGTAACGTGCAGATTATATGCGTCTGTCATCTTGTCAACACGGCTGTTGAAACTAAGTTCGCTTCCGTTGGGAAACTTTGCAACCAGCTTTTCTTCCTTGCTTTCAAGATTGTATGAATAAATCATATTGGAGTCAATGTAATAATACATATCCCTGTTGTAATTAAAAACTCCGTTGCCGCAGGGTACGGTGCATTTTTCAACCTTTTTACTGCCTATCTCACCGAAAAGATAATAACTCGGTAAATCAATTTCATCATCGGTTTTATTCACGGCATATGCCTCAAATACCAGCCCGTTGTCTGCGTAAAGCTCGTACCTGAGCTTGTATCTGTAACCCTTTTCGTATCGAATGGTTACATCCTCAATCTTCTCGTTAAATACATCAACTATTTGCAACTGTGTTTTCTTTTCGCTAACGGTGCAAATAAGCAGTTTACCGTCACCTATATCCATAAGCCCGGTTCCTTCGGCATAGCTTTGACCGTTTAACGTGTAGTATTGCTCTTTGAATCGTTCAACGCTCTTTGTGCCGGCACATGCAACGCAGGTACTGAGCGTAAGAACAGTCAAAAACAAAGCAATAATTTTTTTCATTTTCTTATCCTCCGAAATAAGTGTGAATTTAATGATATTTTATACGACAACGGAAAGATAGTCAAGCACATATTTGAATTATATACCGAAAAAGGTAATATTTCCCGGGAAATAACCGAGTAACGTTTTTCTTCGGTAAACATATGTTGAAGTAAACAGAGCTTTCGGAGGTGACATATGATGAACTTAACGCAGCTTATGCAAGGCAAAGCGGTAATAGCAAACGTGCCGAATGATTGCCCTAAACGACTCGGGGAGCTGGGCTTTGTTTTGGGAGAAGAAATAGAGCCGGTGCTTATAAGTCCCCTTGGATGGCCTCGCGCATATAGGGTGATGGGAACGGTTACTGCTTTGCGGAAAAAGGATGCACAGCGAATAGAAATAGATAGGGAGGAATAGGGGACAATGAGTATGTTTGGTTATGATAGGCGGATACAATGGAATATGAAATGAAAACCATAGCATTGGCAGGACCTCCGAATGTTGGGAAAAGTACCGTGTTCAATGCGCTTACGGGGCTTAAACAGCATACGGGGAACTGGACGGGTAAAACGGTAGAGCTTGCAAAGGGTAGATTTGAACTTCCGAACGGAACACCGACGGAGGTTTACGACCTTCCGGGATGTTATTCGCTTAGTCCGTGTTCCGATGAGGAAAAGACCGCAATGGAGTTTATCTCAAACGGCAAGAGCGATGCGGTAGTTATAGTGCTTGATGCAAATTGTCTTGAACGTTGTTTAAGCTTTGCCCTTGAAATTATGAAGTACACTTCCTCCGTTATCATACTCCTCAATCTTATGGATGAAGCGGAGAAACACGGCGTTGCGATTGATGATAAGCTGTTGGAAAAAAGACTCGGCGTTTCGGTAATTCCCTGTGCAGGACGCAGCGGTAGGGGTCTTGACAGAATGAAACATGAGCTTGAAAGAATTTTTCAAGTCGATGAAACAAAATCAAATCCGAAAACGGATTTTGATACAGACTTTCATTATGAGGTAAAGAAACTGCTTGACGGCGTACTCACCGAAGGGAAATTCAAAGTGAGCTTGCTCGATAAACTGATAACGGGTAAATTCACTGCGTTCCCTATGATGTTTATTATGCTTATGGGTATTTTTTTCCTGACAATAGTCGGCGCAAATAAACCGTCACAGTTCCTTGAAAAACTGTTTTCCGATTTCGGAAGAATATTGTGCAGTTGGTTTACATCTCTGAATGTGCCGGAAATCATTTGCGGGGCGATTATTGACGGCGTTTATGCAACCTTAACAAAGGTAATAGCCGTAATGCTGCCGCCGATGGCGATATTTTTTCCGCTGTTTACTTTAGCGGAAGATTACGGGCTGCTGCCGAGAATAGCTTTTAACCTCGACAGATGCTTTGGCTGCTGTCACTGCTGCGGCAAACAGGCACTTACAATGTGCATGGGCTTCGGTTGTAATGCAGTGGGCGTTACGGGCTGCCGCATCATATCGGGAAAAAAAGAGAAACTCATAGCGATTATAACCAATTCGCTCATTCCCTGCAACGGTCGATTTCCCATGCTTATAGCCGTTATTTCAACCCTTTTCGTAGGCTCGTCTGCTCTGTTTGGTACTTTGACTCTGAGTGCGCTTATAGTGTTAAGCTTCATCATCACGCTTGCAGTCTCGTTTGTCTTGGGCACAACCTTCTTTAAAGGTGAAAATTCTCTCTTTACACTCGAACTTCCTCCGTATCGTATGCCTAAAATAGGTCAGGTGCTTGTGAGAAGCTTTATCGACAGAACGCTTAAAGTTCTTAAACGTGCTATAATCGTTGCAGCTCCGGCAGGATTGGTTATCTTTGTTTTGGCAAGGCTTGATTTGATTCAAAGTCTATGCTCACTGCTGAATCCGATCGGTAAAATAATGGGGCTTGACGGTGAAATTCTTACCGCCTTTATCTTGAGCTTTCCGGCAAACGAACTTACCTTGCCCATCCTCGGCATGATTCGATTAAATGCTTTCACTATGAGCGAACTTGCTTCATTTTCCATGAACTCGAAAACCGCAGTATGCTTTCTGTTCTTTGCCATGTTTCATTGGCCTTGCAGTACTACGGTTCTTACCGTTAAAAAGGAAACAGGCAGCCTGTTTTGGACTGCGGTTGCCATACTCGTTCCGACTGTAATCGGCGTAACGATTTGTACGTTTATAAACTTAATAGCGTAATATATTGGTAATGCCCTATTGCAATGTGAATGAAGATATGCTAAAATGACGTCAAATGAATATCCCGTGGGGGAGTAGTAACACGGTAATGCCGTGCGTTTAAATCAACATCATGATGGTTTGTCTTTCGACAGACGTCTGGTTTAAACGGTATCGTTCTTTCGATATATACAAGACTCATGCAGCTTTTCGGCTGTATGAGTTTGTTTTTTTCACGGAATATTATTTAGTAAAGCGAAAGGAAATTCTATGAAATTCTACACAGAAAGCACCGAAGAAGTGCTGGAAAAACTTGACACGAAAAAAGAAGGCTTAACAACGGAGCAAGCTTCGCAACGACTTGAAAAGTTCGGGCGAAATAAGCTCAAGGACGCAAAAAAAACATCATTAATCAAGCGTTTTGCGGAGCAGCTTAAAGACCCGATGATAATAATTCTTATCGTCGCCGCGATAGTATCGCTGTTTGTTGCGATTTACGAAAAGGAAAGTTTTACCGATACGATTATAATCATTGCCGTTGTTTTGCTCAATGCCGTTTTGGGTGTTGTTCAGGAAAGTAAAGCCGAAAAGGCTATTGAAGCACTACAGAATATGAATGCCGCACAGAGCAAGGTTATACGTGACGGCATGATTAAGCTTGTCAAAAGCGAAGAACTTGTTCCCGGCGATGTAATCCTTCTGGAAGCAGGTGACGCTGTTCCCGCAGACGGCAGAATAATCGAATGTGCAAGTCTTAAAATCGAAGAAGCCGCACTTACGGGTGAAAGTGTTCCCGTTACCAAGCAAGCGGAAAAACTTATCTGCTCGGACGGTAAGCAGATTTCGCTCGGCGATAGATTGAATATGTGCTATATGGGCTCAACCGTTGTTTACGGCAGAGGTCATGCGGTCATTACTTCAACAGGTATGGATACCGAAATGGGCAAAATTGCCGATGCTATCGAGAAAGCGGAGAATGGTGAAACACCTCTGCAAATGAAACTTTCCCAGTTGAGCAGGATTCTTACCTATATTGTTGTCGGCGTTTGCGTTTTCATGTTCGCATTCGGTATTCTTTCATCAACAAAACCCATCGGGTTTGACACCGTTATGAATACCTTTATGATTGCAGTCAGTTTGGCTGTTGCCGCAATTCCCGAAGGTCTTGCAACCGTTGTCACTATCTCTCTTTCAATCGGCGTTACAAAAATGAGCAAGCGCAATGCCGTTATCAGAAAATTGACCGCAGTTGAAACCCTCGGTTGTACACAGGTAATCTGTTCCGATAAAACAGGTACGCTTACGCTCAATAAAATGACCGTCGTTAAAAACGCAGGTCTTGCTCAGGGCGAAAAATACGAACAACTGCTTGCAAGTGCCATGAGCCTTTGCTCCGATGCCGAAATTGATGAGGAGGGCAGTGCAGTGGGTGAGCCTACCGAGTGTGCGCTTGTAAATTACGCAACCTCTTTGGGTCTTGATAAACCCTCGCTTAAAAACGCTTACCCTCGTATAGGTGAAGCTCCCTTTGACAGCGAACGTAAGATGATGAGTACCGTTCATCTTCATGACGGCGATGTGATTCAGTTTACAAAGGGTGCGCCCGATGAAATCATTAAGCTCTGTACCCATTATTTCGACGGCGAAAAGATTGTACCGATAGATGATTCCGTTAAGGAAAAAATATTGTCCTTTAACAAGAACATGGCGGATGAAGCACTGCGTGTGCTGGCGGCGGCAATGCGCAGCTGGGATGATCGTCCCGTAAGCAATACCCCCTCATATCTTGAACATGACCTCGTATTTATTGGTCTTGTAGGCATGATTGACCCCGTTCGTCCCGAAGCCGTTGTTGCGGTTCAGCAGTGTAGAGCTGCCGGTATTCGCCCCGTCATGATTACAGGCGACCATAAGGACACAGCTATTGCAATCGCCAAACAGCTCGGTATCCTCTGTGACCCCTCCCAGGCTATTACCGGTGCGGAACTGAATGAACTGTCCGATGAGCAACTCTTTGAAAAGATAGACTCTTACAGCGTCTATGCCCGTGTTCAGCCCGAACATAAGGTTCGTATCGTCTCCGCTTGGCAAAAGCGTGGCTGCGTTACCGCTATGACAGGTGACGGCGTTAACGATGCCGCAAGCATTAAAACCGCCGATATCGGTATCGGTATGGGTATCACAGGTACGGACGTTACCAAAAACGTTGCCGATATGGTACTGGCGGACGATAATTTCGCAACCATTGTTTCCGCTATAGAGGAAGGTAGACGTATCTACGATAATATTCGTAAATCAATCCAGTTCTTGCTTGCCTCCAATGCAAGTGAGGTCATCTCTATCTTCTTTGCAACCCTTATGGGCTTCACTATCCTTGAACCCGTTCACCTTTTGTGGATAAACCTCATTACCGACTGTTTGCCTGCCCTTTCACTTGCTATGGAAAATGCGGATGAGGATATCATGAGCCGTCCGCCCAGAAAAGCTCGTGACGGTATCTTCGCAGGCGGTATGGGCATTGATATCGCTTATCAGGGTATAATGGTTTCTGTCCTCGTCATTGTCTCCTATATGATCGGACATTATATTGAACTCGGAACCTGGACCATCTGGCATAGCGGAACAAGCCTTCACGGTATGACCATGGCGTTTCTTACTATGAATATTGCCGAAATATTCCATAGCTTTAATATGCGTTCGCTTCGTTCGAGTATCTTCAAAAAGAAATCCCAAAATCTCTACCTCTGGGGCTCTTTGATAGTCGCTCTCATCCTTACCTGCGTCGTTGTGTTCGTTCCCTCCCTCGCTCGTGCTTTCAGCCTCGCCGATAATTTCGGTATCGGTGAATTTGCTATCGCTATCGGTCTTTCGTTCATGGCTATTGTCATAGTCGAACTCGTTAAGCTGATTCAGCGAAAATCCTCAAAAAAACATAGTGACGAATAACTATTTCCGTGGGGGCTATAGGCTGTGATTTTGCCGGCGGATGTGTTGGTATTCTTGATAATCTCTGCCCCCACGGTGACTTGGTTTGTGATAACATCTTATCAAAAACCGACAGAAAAAGCGATCGGCTTTGACCCGATTGAATGCTTCCTTTTTGGGAACTGTGTGCCTGTTGAAAGGTGCATAGCTCCCAATATTTTTTTGAGATGAAAAGATATAAAAGTGTGGGATATTATTCATGTGGTACTACAACTTGATAATAAAACTCGAACCTGAGATGAAAAAAAGGTATGCAAAAAATAGGATGAATATGCAGGATAAAGAGAATGAATTCCACTGTCCGGAACCTTATGAATCGAATAAAAATCAAGTATTCAATTGTACTTGTTGCCTGCATCAATGATATGCGTAATAAACTTACCGCATATCTTAAAATGAAAAAACAGTGGTTTCTTCGCCCAATATTTTTTTGAACAAAAATAAAAAAACGCTTGACATTATTAATCGGCGTCGTATAATGAAGATACGGAAGAAATTTACTAAATCGGAGGTGAGAAAGAATGGGTGGCTAAATAATTAAAAAATAGAAATTAGAAATTAGGAATTATTGGTGAACAAAAATATAGAAAGGGAAAGAAAATGAAAAAACTTATTTGTTTATTGCTTGCGACAATGATGCTTGCGACAATATTCGTCGGATGC
>CAYPXV010000041.1:0-12405 GCA_964414925.1 uncultured Clostridium sp.
CGGTACGGGAATCGGCGGCGGCGGTGGAATGACAATTTACGACCCCCTTAATGATGAGTACAAGTTTTTGGATTATCTTGCACAGGCCCCCGAATCAGGGGCTTGGAACAAGCATATAGGCGTTCCCGGCTTTGTTTCGGGAATGCAAACAGCATATGACATGTACGGCGGAAACATCTCGTTTGCGGACTTACTGCAACCTGCCATTGACTATGCTCATGACGGTTTTGACGTTGATGCGGATTTACTTTACAGAATAAAGAATGCTCGCGGAAGTTTCAGTTCTTCCAACACACCTTATTCATATGTTCAGAATGAAAACGACAACCTGCGTCAAACAGAGCTTGCGGAAGTGCTTACGGCAATAGCGCAGGAAGGCTCGGACGTATTCTATACGGGATGGGTTGCCGAAGAAATTTGCCAAGCATCGGGAATGCGTGCTTCCGATTTATCTAACTATGAGACAATTGTAAGCGATGCAATAACGGCAGATTATTGCGGTTACACCGTTGCAACGGCATCCGCACCGTTTTCGGGAATAACGCTTGTACAGATTTTGAAGCTGTGCGAGATATCGAACTTACCCAATCCTACCGAAAATGCGGCGGGGTATCTTGATACGCTTACAAAGATAGTTACAAGCTGCGAAAGCGACAGAGTTAAAAAGCTGTGCGATCCTCGTTTTGACTCGGTTGAGCGTGATTATCAAGCAATGGTTACGGATGAATATGTATGTGACCTTCTCAATATCGATCCCAGTGATTACGAACAGGATGATGAGGGACAGGATACGACCCATATCTCCGTTATAGATACAAACGGCATGGCGGTTGCCTGTACCAACACGTTGACCCAGTTTTTCGGCAGTAAATTATACGTACACGGCATATTCTTAAATAATGCTTTGCGTAATTTCGGTTCGGGACTGAACGAATATGCAGCCGGCAAACGTACAAGAACTTATATGTGTCCTACCATACTGAGAAGCGAAAAAGGTGATACGGTTGCAATCGGTACGCCCGGCGGAACGGTAATATTGAGTGTAATGACCACCGTTATAACCGACTATACGTTGTTCAATACCGATTTACAGGATGCAATCAACAAGCGCAGAATAGTAATTAAATCGAGAAGATCGCTGTATTATGAGGATGGATTTGAGCAATATCCCATGGTAGTAGACCCCCAGGGTTTGGGTTATTACACTGTACCGCAAACACTTGATGCGTATTTCGGAAGTGTGAACGCAGCGGGATTTTCGACCACGACGGGATTTTTCTCAACGGCGGACTTGAGACGACTCGGTAGCGGCAGAGCTGTAAATTACTAAAAAAGACAAAGTAAAAGGATGTTTCAATTGACGAAACATCCTCTTTTTTACGGAAAAAAATTTAAATGCAATTTTTAAGAAAAGCTGCAATGCCTTTCAGAACCTCATCGGAATTCACTTCATTATGCAATTCGTGTCTTTTACCCTTATAAAGCTGGAGCATAACATGGGTTTTTCCCGATTTAATCAACCTATCCGAAACCTCACGAACTCCCCTGCCCATTCCGCCTACGGGGTCTTTATCGCCGGAAATAATGTAAATCGGAACGTTATCGACTTTACCTGCCCAACTGCGTCGGCTTATATTTCTCAGCCCCGTAAAAAGATCGCGATAACCTGCACATGTAAATCCATAACCGCAAAGCGGATCATCAACATATTTATCAACCACATTTGAATCGGAGGAAATCCAATCGAAATCGGTACGATAATTTTTAACGCTTTTAACAAAAGGAGCAAACGCAAGAGTATCAAGAATGGGACACTTACCCATAGCACCACGCAAAAGAATTTCTATATCGGCAATGAGGATTCCGAGTGAAATGAGCGGATGATGACCTGCCGTTCCCGAAAAGATGAAAGCATCAAACTCATTTGGAAATTTGGCGGCACAATCCCTTGCTATAAAGCTTCCCATGGAATGACCGTAAAGGATATGTTTCTTTCCCGGGTAGGTTTGTTTTAGAATTTTATGAAGTTCAAAGGTGTCAAGCAGTGCCTTATTCCAGCCGTCCTTATGAGCGAAGAAGCCCATATGTGCTTCATCAGCAATCGATTCACCGTGTCCTGCGTGGTCTTCACCTGCAAAAACATAGCCCAAACTATTGAGGAACATGGCTACATGCTCAATACGCTTGGTGTATTCGCTCATACCGTGTACATACTGAATAACGCCTTTTATTTCATCGGGCGGATATGACGGAATCCAGGTATGTACTGCGATATTACACTCACCCGTGTGTGACGGAAAATACGACAGAGTATAAGTTGACATAATTAAAAACCTCTATCCCAGGATATAAATCAGCGGCACAACAAGAATCGAAAGAATAAAGAGTGCTGCAAGAATTAAGCAAATCAGACTAATCAGTCGTTTTTTATTCATAGGCAACTCCGATTTATTAAATGAATTTTGATTTCACGGCAGAAATTAAGCCGATAACAAGCAAAACGAAGAAAGAAGCAAACAACACCCATAAAACGAGGTACGCTATGCAAGTCTTTCGTTTTCCGATCTTACCGTCAATTCTCAAAAAATCTCTCAGACAAAAACAAGCATTGGCAAAGGATAAAAGAAGGAAATCCGCCATGGCTGTGAAAAAGATTTTTTTCCACGAAGAAAGTGCTTGAATAATCGAAGCAAAATTCAACGTGTTTGCCTCACCTACGCCGTTTGACAGGAAAATAAGCGAAAAAGCAACGAGATACAACAACGCCATCGTTAGTTTACTCTTAAACCTTTTAAGAATCGCCTTGCGTTCGAAATCGTTGTTTTCGAAACTTGAAGGTTGTGATTTTGAAGAAACAAAAATAGCTGAACAAACGCCGTCATTGCACACATATTCCCATGAATTATCGTGCAGTTTCTTTGCGAAATTCAGGTAATCAGCATTATTGAAATCCGAAAAAGCCACCAATGCATTCAAGTTTTCCGATTTAACGAGCTTAAACTTGATGATATGTGACGTCATGGCATATGGAGCAAAGCCTTTGACGGACATCTTTTTTATAAAACGTTCTTCAACTTCCGGAATAATTACACCGGCAATACGGAAAAAATAGACATGTTTCATTTTTACATTCCCCTCGAAGTTTAAGATAACACATAATTATTTTAAACGCAAGTATTTTTCAGACACCGCCTTGATATTGATGTTAAATATATTGAATGGTATCGGTTAGGGATATGTAACAAAATTGTCTTTACTAAGCATTTTGAATGTGTTATAATTAAGGTGAAAAACTTTTTGGAGGTAGCAACTTGATTAAACAAAGTATTGCAAATGCGGTATTGGAAGAAGCACTGCGTTCCGGCGGCGATTTCTCCGAATTATTCATGCAGGATTCGGAAATAAATTCGTTGGAAATGATAGACGGTGCAGTTGAGACCGCAAAGTACAAACGCATAGCCGGTGCAGGTGTACGTGTGCTCAAGGGCACATCAAGTGCATATGCCTACACCGCCGACACAAGCGAGGAGTCCCTTATTTCGGCAGCAAGAGCAGCCGCAGCGGCAATAGACGGAGTCAAGGAATATGAGAGCAAGAGCTTTGAGGTTATTCGTGACGGCAAGGTATCGCCGATAATACCTTTTGAATCGATAAAGAACGATAAGCGAATCGCACTTTTGTCCGAAGGAACAAAAGCCGCAAAGAGCTATTCCTCTGAAATTTCGCAGGTTGTTGCAAGTTATACCGACTGCGACCATCGCATCATGGTTTGCAACAGCAACGGTGTATGGGCAGAGGACAGGCGTCCACGTACAAGAGTATGGGTTCAATCCGTTGCAATGGCAAACGGTGAAGCGCAGACAGGTACTGTAAGCCCGGGACTTGGAATGGGCTATGAAGCATACGAACACATCAACATGCTTGATGTCGGCAGAGAAAGTTCAAGGATTGCCGTAACCATGCTACACGCACCCGAATGCCCCGCAGGAACCGTACCCGTGGTAATTGACGGAGGATTCGGCGGCGTTATTCTGCACGAAGCATGCGTACACGGACTTGAAGCAACATCCGTTGCCAAGGGTAATTCCGTATTTTGCGGTAAGCTCGGACAACAGATTGCGAACAAAGTTGTTACCGCAATTGACGACGGTACAATGGAAGGCGAATGGGGAAGCATGCATTTTGACGATGAAGGTAATCCGTCGCAGAGGAATGTACTTATAGAAAACGGAATACTCAAGTCATACCTGGTTGATATTCTGGGTTCACGCAGAATGAACCATCCCATAACGGGCAGCGGACGCAGGCAGAGCTATGCGTATGCGCCCACATCGAGAATGACAAATACCTTCTTTGCTCCGGGTCATGACGACGAAGAAGAAATGATAAAGAGCATAGACGAAGGTCTGTTTGCCGCAAAGATGGGCGGCGGTTCGGTTAATCCGTTGACAGGCGAATTCAATTTTGCCGTGCTTGAAGGTTATTGGATAAAGAACGGAAAGATTCATTGTCCCGTAAGGGGTGCTACACTCATAGGAAAGGGTGCTGATGTACTCATGAAGATTGACCGTGTAGGCAAGAAAATGTGGATGGGTCAGGGAATGTGCGGTTCTCAGTCCGGAAGCATTCCCACAAATGTAGGTCAGCCCAGAATAAGAGTAAGTGAAATCGTTGTCGGTGGTAAAGGGGGTAAGTTATAATGAATTTCGAACAATTCAAAGACAGATGTTTAGAGCTTGCACTCGAAAAAGGCTGTGAAAACGCCGAGATATACTGCGCAACACAGGACTCGTTTTCAGTAAATATTCTTAACGGTGAGCTTGACCGTTACAGCATTGAAAAGGATAACGGACTCAACCTGCGTGTTACCTATGACGGAAAATGCGGATACGCATACACGGAGCTTTTCGAAAATCCGGAAGCATTGGTTGAGAAGGCAATCGATAACGCAAAAGTCATTGAATCAACTGACATTAACCCGATGCAGGGAGCATGCGAATATGAGCAGGTAAGTTTCCCCGAAGACCCCGCTTTTGACTTGACCGAAGGCGAAAAGATAGGGCTTGCAATGCGAATGGAACGTGAAACGTTGGATTTTGACGGTCGAGTAGACAGACTTTTGTACTGCACATTGCAGACTGTTTCGGTAACAACCAAGATATTTAACACTCTCGGTCTTCATGCCGAGGACAAGCGTAACATATCCTTTGCCGCTGTACAGCCAGTACTTCGTCAGGGGGATGAAGTTCGTTCGGGTTTTGCTTACAGAAGCGGCAAGCAGATATTTGACTGCACGCCGATGATTAAAGAAGCTGTTGACGATGCGCTGATGAAATTCAATGCTAAGTCCGTTGATTCGGGCAATTACAGAGTTCTTCTTCGCAATAATGCCGCCGTTGATTTCATTGCATCTTTCTCAAGCATGTTCAGTGCCGATGAGGTACAAAAGGGACTGTCACTGCTTGCCGGAAAACTTGATAAGGAAGTTGCCAATGAGAACGTAACAATCATCGATGACCCGTTTGAAAAGGATAATCCCCGTGCATTTGACGATGAAGGTGTTCCGTCGGTACGCACAGACGTTATCGAAAAGGGTGTACTCAAGAGCTTTTTGCATAACCTTAAAACAGCTCAAAAGGACGGAGTCAAGTCCACATCCAACGCAGGACGCAGCGGAGCTGAAGGTTCTGTTGAAGTTCTTCCGTCCAACTTCATGCTTATGCCCGGTGAAAAGAGCTTTGATGAGTTGGTAACAGAGCTTAATAACGGACTCATCATTACCGATTTAGCGGGACTTCATGCCGGACTCAATCCCGTCAGCGGCGATTTCTCGCTCATAGCAAGCGGACTTTTGGTTGAAAACGGAAGCATAATTCGCTCCGTGGAACAGATAACATTTGCCGGAAACTTCCTTACCGTTATGAAGGATATCGAAGCTGTCGGCAACGATATGCGTTTCAGCCTACCCGGTTCATCCAGATTCGGATGCCCGAGCTTACTGATAAAGAACATTATCATATCAGGTTAACAAAATAATTCAAACCCGGCTGTCGGACAAACGACAGTCGGGTTTTTACTTAAATTCAATCATCGGTAACAACATCTTTAAGGTCAAGTTTTGAAAAGGAATTATCGTTTTCAAGTGACTGCATAAGAAGTTTCATTTGTTCATCAACGCTTTCTATTTCGGCTTCAAGTTCGCTTGCCGTTAAGCGCAGCACACCTGTTCTAACCGAAGATAACTGAATCAAGCCGTCGGAAGATGCAACACGAACCGAATAGTTTTTTCCTATTTCGGAAATCAGTTTTTCAATGTAATTATCCGCTGTTTCATTTTCACGGGTATAAACCACATGAATACCGTGATAATCACTTTTTTCACCGACATTGCCTTTCACACGATAACCGTCAAAAACGAGTACAACTTCGTTATTTTTATAACCTCGATAATTGGCAAGGATATCCATCAATCTTTTTCTTGCTACACCGATATCCGCTTTGGCAATCTTGGTGAAACTATGCCAGCCGAAAATGATGTTATAACCGTCAACGATGAGATAGTCGGCAGGTTTGTCCTTAGGCGGATTATCGGTTTTAGCATTATTTAAACTGACGTCGTTATTTTTTACCTTACCGTATTCGGGACGTTTAATCGGTCCGAACTCCCTAAGCATGATGGATTCCAGTTCATCATACTCGATTTTAGATCTTCCGGTTCCGCCGGCGGGCTTAGATAGCCTTACACGTCCGACATAACCGAGCCCCGTATCCATATGCATGAATTGCTCAACCTTATCCCATTTTACCGCAAGACCCGCACCTCTTGAACAGAAAACAGAATCGGGGGTATTTTCCGTATCCGCTTCCGCCGAATAATTGAATTTTCGAATAATATCGGATTCGTTCTTACAAGGCGCATAGTGAGAGAACATACAGCTGAGTTTTCCCTTGCCCTTCGTATAAGCAGCTAAAGTTAAAGGATAACTTCGCATTGTGGAAACGGGAGCGACACCCGAGATGAAAGCACTTGTGCCGTCATCATGAGGGGATGAAAATGTACCGCCCATTAATTTTAAATCGTTACAGGCTCTACCCAATTGGTTTAGCGGTACTTCAAGTCGGAAACTGTAATACGGTTCTAACAGAATCGATTTTGCGCACATAAGACCCTGACGAACCGCACGGTAAGTAGCTTGTCTGAAGTCACCGCCTTCGGTATGCTTCACGCTTGCAAGCGCACCGACAAGGGTAATGTGCATATCCGTTATGGGTGAACCTGTAAGTACGCCTATATGCGTTTTCTCCGCCAAGTGAGTAAGGATAAGCCTTTGCCAGTTAAGTTCCAAATCATCAACGCTGACATTTGAATCAAATATCAACCCACTTCCGGCAGGTAACGGTTGCATTAGCAAATGAACCTCGGCATAATGCCTCAACGGTTCATAATGACCCACCCCTTCAACGGGTGCTGCTATTGTTTCCCTATACATAATGCTTCCGTCGCTCACATCGATATCTATATCAAAGCGTTCCTTGACCATAGCTTTGAGAACGTCAATCTGGACTTCACCCATAAGCTTTGCATGAATTTCCTTATAGCGTTCACTCCAGGTTATACCGAGCGACGGTTCTTCTTCCTCCAATTGCTTTAAAAGAGGTAGTATCTGCTCGGGTGAAAATTCGGGTGGAATATTGATTTTATAATTCAAAACGGGCTCTAATTTTTGAATATAACTTCCCGTCTCCGCACCGATAAGCTGTCCCGAAAACGTTGCCGACAAACCCATTACGGTGCAAACATCTCCGCAGCAGACGCTGTCAACCTGTTTCCACTCCGTTCCGCTGCAAATTTTAATTCTCGTTATCTTTTCCTTATAGGCTTTGCCGCTTGCCGAATATTCAATCTCATCACGGACGCTGAGGGATCCACCTGTAATTTTCAGATGTGTAAGTCTTTCTCCCCTATTCGGTCGTGAAACCTTAAAAATGCGAGCGGCAAACTCCTGTTTATCGGCACTTGGCATCAAAAAAGAATCCAAAACATTGAAAAGCCTATCGACTCCCTGTAATTTAAGCGCAGAGCCGAAAACACAGGGGAAGATTTTCCTGTTAAATATTGCCCGGGAAATTTTGTCAAAGCCTATCGAATTATCACTCATAAACAAGTTGAGAAGTTCTTCATCCGAAAGAGCAATGTTTTCCAAAAAATCATTCGATTCGGTATCGGAGAAATCGATGCATGAATCACTTAAGCCATGTTTCAGTGAAGCCATTACATCTTGTTTATCCTTGTAAACCAGATCCATTTTGTTCACGAAGATAAAGGTAGGAATATGGGCACTTTCGAGTAATTTCCAGAGTGTTTCGGTGTGCGACTGCACACCTTCACTGCCGCTTACGACCAGAATCGCATAGTCCAGTATCGGTAGTATTCTTTCGGCTTCCGTAGAAAAATCGACATGCCCCGGGGTATCCATGAGAAAGATTTCATAGTTTTCTGTTGACAGGTGAGCATGTTTTGAGAAGATCGTTATGCCTCTATTGCGTTCCGTCTCATATGTATCCAGGTGTGCGTTTTTGTGATCAACACGTCCATATGTGGAAATCATGCCCGACAGGAAAAGCATAGCCTCGCAGAGCGTGGTTTTACCTGCATCAACATGAGCCAATATTCCTATTGTGAGCTTACTTTTCGGCACGGGTTTCTCCTTTTGTACATAGCATAATTACAAAACCCGACAGACCGAAAACGGCTGAAAAGAGCAATAGCGTCGGAACGCCCAAGTATTCCAGTACAAAGCCACCCAACAGCATAGCGAAAAAAGCACCTATCGGAGCAGCGGAAGCAAGATAGCTTTGTGCCCTTGCAGCCTGCTCGCTGTCAATTATTTTTGAAACATATTCTACGGACGAAATTGAATACAGACCCCAACTGAAAATTTGCAGACCGCTTGCCAGAATGATCCCCGACGGCGAATCGACTGTAAAGCAAACGAAAGCTTTTATCGCAAACCAAACGGTGGAGAATAGGAGCAGAGTTTTCACCTTAACATGCTTTGAAATTGTCGGGAAAAGCAGCATAATCGGTATTTCAACCAGAGCCGATACCGCCGATGCCAAACCTTGCTGTGCGGCATTTCCACCTTTATAGAGCATGATTTGATAGATAAAGCAGGTAATTAAATTATGACTCAGGCACAGAAGTACAACACCCGAGAGAATAACAAAAAAGCTCTTATTTTTGTTAAAGAATGTATTAAAACTAATCGAACGGAAAGGTTTTGAGGAATATGCCTTACCTATTTCATTCGAATAGAGAATCAGACCGATTATCAGAATTACAGAAACGACGATAGCGGAAAATGAAATAGCATTAATACCGATTTTCGATACGAATATGCCCGTTATAAAAGCAAACACGCTGTAGCCCAACGAACCTAAACTGCGGGCGAAGCTGTAATCGGTAGCGGAACCGTTTGCAATTGCCTGCATACCGATTGAATTTGTTATACCGGGAAGAATCTGCAAAAAAGCACATGCAATAAAGTAGGCTGTTATGCCTACTGATTTTAGTTTCAAAATAATCGAAACCGAACAAATGAGCATAACCAAAGCGGAGATAATTCCGAGTTTTAGCATTGTAAGCTTTTTCACTTTCGATGTCAATTCGGCAAATACAATTTGCAGAACAAATGAAAGTGCTGCCGCTCCGCCGAGCAAGACACCGATAACGCTGTCGGAAACACCGAATTCCTTCAAATAATTACCTGCGAAGCTTAAAATGACCGCATAATACGCCCATGTTCCTATCTGTATTAAAGAATAAGAAAATGTTGATTTAATTTTATTCATTCATCGCACCTACGTAATTAATGTCCGTCCACCCTACGCAAGAAGAAGTAGATTCTTCCGCCCTGATTAGACTCCCAATGTTGATCGGCACAGGTAAGAACGGTAACAAAATAATCCTTTTCCGTAACATGAATTTGATAATTCAATTCCGTTCTTTGCTGCTGATACTCTATCCATTGTAATATTTCTTCGTCCGTCATAGCATCCATCGTTTGATCATAATTACAGTTATAATACTGGGATGACTGTGACGGCGATTTAGGTTTTTCCTCATACATTGAAAATACTTCCCACAAATGGGTTTCACCGTACAAGTTTATATACCAAACTCTGTTCTCGAACTTATCATAAGTTTTGGCATATTTATCCTGAATCAGATGAAGCTGATTAAGCATTATACCCGCCACTCTCAGGTTATGACCTGTAATGACATTATTCTGTGTGGGGCTGTCGTAATAAAGATAGAGTGAACCTCTGCTTGTGGGGGTTTTAGCGTAATTATGACTATGGTAATAGAAATTATCGCCATACATAAGAGGTCCTTCGATATTGGTGTTTTGGATTTTTATATACCCCATAACGTCGGTATTGATGTTTTCATATTCCGCAAGCTTAACGCTGTACCTAAAGTCCTTTGCATACTGGTCAATTTGTGTCCAACCGTTGAGGTGGTAACGCAAAAGCTCCAAATCAGCCATATCGACAGAATCGGGGTTTGAACTATCAAAATAGACATTGGCTGCTCTCAATTGCAAGTCTGTCAAACTGATTTTTGACTTTAAAAAACGTTCGAGCATTTGGTAGTCATTCTCATCTATTACGCCGTTCATATCGATATCGCCCAAGATGGCTGCAATACCGCTTATTCCGTCTGCAAGAGTAATCTCATCACCGGTTTTTACAATGTTTCCGTCAGCATTGAGTTGTCCGACGGTCAATCCGAGGACGTATCCGTCATCTGTCAAATAGGGAAGCAATTGCCAGTTGGCTGTTTTACATTGCAGATATGAATTATCACCGACAGCCTCAACGCTTCCGTCGCTTTTTAAAAACAAGGCATGGTTATCGGCAGAGCTGAAACCGATTACATCGTTTTCAACGTATAAATTCAGATTATCATCGTTCGGAGAGACAAAGCCGCAATTCGTATAAACAACATTATTTTCATCAATAGCGGCGATACAATCCGTGCCGACGAACAAATCCCTTATATTTTCGAGTAAATCGAACAAGTCTGAAAACATCGTTGATACAACCTTGCCTGTCTCGGTTAGAGCGCATACAAAATCGTCACCGCAGGCGACGGCATCTATTTTTTGTTCGGAAAGGGCTGATAAATCGGGAACATTGCCTACACCGACAAGATTTCCGTCGCAAAGAAGGCAGACTAAAAAATCCTTTCCGGCAGAAAAATCAATTACGCCCATGATTGACTTTAACGATGAGTCGGTATCGGTAGAAAGGATTTTCCCGGAAGCTGTCAAAGCGTAGAGATTATCGTCGGAAGCGGTGATATCGGTAACATCCGTCCAAGCAGCAACGGCGTTTTCAATTTCCTTTGCGCCCGAAATACAAACGGTTCCGTCACTTTTAAGACCTGCCGTGAAATCATTTCCTGCTGTAATTTTTACAATTTCATTCCAGTCATAGCAATAAGCCTGTCCTTCATTGCTTCCTACATATGACAGTTGACCGTTTGATGCCAAAGCGAACGAAAGCTTATCACAGGCAAGAACCATAGCTCTGCTGGTAACGATAGTGTTTTCGACTTCGGGTACGGTAGTCGGCTCGGGCGTAGGTTGCGGAGTTGGCACTACCGCAGTTGGCGACGGCAACTTTAATGATGGTATCGGAGACGATTCAATATTTTTGCAGCTACAAGCGCAGAGAAAGTTCAGCGCAAAGAAAAGAGCCGACAAGATAATTATCAAGGATTTAAATTTATTTAAACAATTTTTCACAAATATCATACCATTCGCAATCCGAACAAATATCGGCAATGCCGTTTACGATTATTTTTTCTTTGACAAGAGTTTTCAAGTCGTTCCACGAAATAGAGCTGTTTTCGGGCAGATTCAGTTTAGATAAAACCGCTCTGTCGTACTTTTCGACCTTATCATGGAAACAACAACCCGCCCTGTTGGTATCGGTAACGGGCACTTTATTTTTACATGCAATGCAAACGGAATCGGGCAAGGAGCGAACAATGATATCGGGATTATTTTCCAACTCTCCAATAATTTTATACATATTAGCGATAAATTTATCGCTGTAGCCCCTGCCGCAAAAGCTCAAAATGCAAAGCGCATGATGTGGTCTTAAAACAAAGCTCATAGTAAAAACTCCTCCATTTACTTTTATATCATACAATTATGAAAAAAACAACCTGTTTTTCAATGGCAGTAAATTACAAAAGATTACAAATGAGGAAACAGAAAAAACGGGCAGCGCAAACTGCCCGTTTGAGTGAAAAAACAATTATTCTTCTTCTTCGTCGTCCTTCTTAGCGCTCTCAATAATCTTCTGAGCAACATTTGCGGGAACATCCTCATA
>CAYPXV010000042.1:0-12032 GCA_964414925.1 uncultured Clostridium sp.
TTCTTGCAGGGAGCGAGCATATTCTTTATAACCTTTGCCGCAAGAGGTGCCCATGAACCGTTTTCAATGATACCGATAGTTCTGTTCTTATAACCTCTTTCAACGAGGTGGATAACAAAATCACGCATGAACGGGAAGATATCCGCATTATATGTTGTAGTTGCAAGTACGAGCTTGCCGTATTTGAACGCAAGCGCAACCGCCTGAGCCTGGTCAAATCTTGCCAAATCTATGAGCTCAACCGCAGGACAACCTTTGCTGACAAGCTTATCGCGCATAAGCAATGCTGCTCTGCGTGTATTGCCGTAAACAGATGTGTATGCAACTACAATACCTTCACTTTCAACTTCGTATTTTGACCATATGTCGTAAAGGTTGATGTAATGTGACAGATTATCCTTTAATACAGGACCATGCAAGGGGCAAATGATCGAGATGTCAAGCCCTGCTGCCTTTTTCAGCAGATTTTGAACCTGCACACCGTATTTGCCGACTATGCCAATGTAGTACCTTCTCGCCTCGTCATCCCAGGGTTCATCAACATCCAATGCACCGAATTTACCGAATCCGTCGGCAGAGAAAAGGACTTTGTCGTAAGAGTCATATGTCACCATGACTTCGGGCCAATGCACCATAGGGGCACTTACAAAGGACAATGAATGTTTTCCGAGTGAAAGCGTGTCGCCCTCATCGATTACTATTCGCCTTTGTTCATAGTCCGTTCCGAAGTAATTTTTCATCATTACAAATGCCTTGCGAGAAGAAACTATGGTCGTATCGGTAAAGACATTCATAAAGCTTGCAATGCTACCGGCATGGTCGGGCTCCATATGCTGCACTACGAGGTAATCGGGTTTTCTGCTGGCAAGAGCGTTTTCAATGTTATCCAGCCATTCGTGAGTAAAATGTGCATCAACCGTGTCCATTATAGCGATTTTCTCGTCGATTATCGCATACGAATTATAGCTGATTCCGTTAGGAACATCATACTGACCTTCGAAAAGATCAATTTTATGGTCGTTAACACCAATGTATTTAATGTCATCGGTAATAATCATTTTTTTCCTCCTTGTTTTTATAGTCTTATTTTACCATAAAAACATGATAAAAACTCATACGCTTTTATCTTTAATCGGATATATTAATGATTGAGATACAAAGGCTATGGAAACGGAGGTAAAAAGAGTGTATAATGACTGTCAAGCTTAAAGAAGGAGGGTAAGTTTATGAACAAAAACATTAATAATTTTCCCAAGTGGCTTGTTCGCCTTGCCTTGCTTATTCAAAATGAAGGTGCAACCGCTTATGCCGTTGGCGGATTTGTACGGAATACACTACTGAATCTTCCTGTCAACGACATTGATATCTGCTCCGCATTAACGCCCGAACAGATTATTTCAATCTGCCGTCGCAACGGCATACGAGTCTACCCAAAAGGCTTAGCATACGGAACGGTGGAGATATGTTGGAATGGTGAAAGATACGAGCATACGACATTTAGAAGCGACACCTACCCGGAGGGAGGGGCACATCACCCCGACTCCGTGCGCTTTTCAAGCTCACTTGAAGAAGATGCGTTCCGCCGTGACTTCAGCATAAACGCAATCTATGTAAACCTGCTGTCGGGGGAAATTATCGACCCGACGGGCGGAATCGGCGACCTTGAAAAACGCATTATACGCACGACTTCAAAAGACCCACACGAGATTCTTCGTGCCGACGGACTTAGAATTTTAAGACTCATTCGCTTTGCGGGAGAACTTGGCTTTGATATTGACGGTGAAACCTTTGCCGCCGCAAAAGAGCTTTGCTCAAATTTAAAATCCGTTTCGGCTGAAAGAATTGCCTCCGAACTTAACAAGATTCTGCTTTGCGATGTAAAGTATGCACAGCGCAACTCAGATGCGGTTTGCCATGCACTGGCACTTATGGAGGAACTTGGGGCTATTGACATCATTATTCCCGAGCTTGCAAAGGGCAGAGGGCTGAAGCAAAAACCTACACACCACCGCTATGACGTATTGCATCACGGTTTACACACTGCTTCCGAGACTGCGCCGAAACTCATTTTGCGACTTGCAGGTTTACTTCACGATGTGGGCAAGCCCTATGTTCACGAAAAAACCGGTACAATGCACGAGCATAATGTCGTGGGTGAATCTATTTCCCGGGAAATACTGCAAAGGCTTCGCTATGATAAAAAGACTTGCGATGAGGTAAGTTTTCTGGTCAGAAATCATATGTACGATTTGAATAATACGGCTAAGGAAAGTACGTTGAGGGTGAGGATAGTGCTTTGGGGTATAGACAGAACATTGGAGCTTGCGGAAATTCGTGAGGCGGATGTACATGGTTCGGGCATTATTCGAGATAGAGTAAAGGCTGCCGACAGATGGCGAGCATTGCTTGATAAGATGATAGATGAGAAAGTTCCCTTCTCGGTAAATGAGCTTAAATGCACAGGCAACAATATCTGCCAATGGCTTAATATAGAATCATCCCCCAATGTAGGCAGGGTGAAGCTTGGATTATTGAAGCATTGCGCACGGTTCCCTAAGGATAATAATCCCGAAAAACTTCAGGCACTTGCAAAGGATCTTTTTTAGCCTTGAAATTCTTTTGAGATTACGTCCTTTCTAATCTTAGAAAGGAAGTTTTTTTGGGATTACATCCTCTCTAACCTTAAAAAATAGCGTTTGCCGTCTGTTGATAGTATGGTTCTCGTTCCGGGAAAATTGCGGCTGCACTTTGCAGGGACAGCAGTAACCTTGTGTTTAACACCGTTAAGATTGGCAACGCCGTAAATATTGCCGTTTTCCTTCCACCAATATGAATTTTTAAATGCAGACGGAAAAGGATTTTCTATGGTAACTTTTTCAACGGGCGGAGATATGTTCTCTGCCCTTGTTTCGTTATCGAGTGTATGAAACAGTCTCTTTGCGGTTTCGACGATTTGTTTTGTTGCAGGAGAAATACGTTCCTTTTGCGAATTAATTCTGACCTCGGTTTTAAACCTTTCCATTTCGACATCCGATAAATTCGTACTTCCGAACGAAACGGGTTCACCGTCTTCATTGCATAGAATTATCCCTGTCGCCTCCATGCCCTTTTCAATGCCACAGCCGTTATTCAAAATAACGCTGCTTATTTTTTTGCCGTCGGTTATGAACGCTTTCTTCGCACAAGGACCTTTGAGTTTAACGCATATTTCCGTTTTACCGTTTTCAATTTTAAGCCTTGCCGAGCCGATAAGTTTGCCTTGAAGTGCAATGAATTTTATCATTTCTCCCTCCTGCGGAAAGTTGTTCTATAGCTCAATTTTATGCTTAAAGTGTATTTATTTATGAAAAAGTCTCCGTATGAAACGAGTCATACGGAGAAATTGACTTTAATTTAAATGCAATTATGCCTTCTGGGTCTGAGCCATAACTTCATCTGCGAAGTTTTCCTGACGCTTTTCAAGACCTTCACCCATTACGAAGCATACGAAGGAAAGAACTTCGAATCTGCCGTTGATCATCTGACCGACGGTGAGGGACTGATCCTTAACGAATGCCTGCTCAAGCAAGCAAACTTCCTTATAATACTTCTCAATACGACCTTCAACCATCTTCTCAATGATTGCCATGGGCTTGGGCTTGGGCTCGTTCTTAGCCTGCTCCATGAGGATTTCACGCTCATGCTCAACATCTGCCTGGTTGCAGTCTGCCTTGGAAATGCAGGTGGGGTTTGCCGCTGCGATCTGCATTGCAACATCGTGTGCGATTTCGGGATGATCGCCGTTGCTGACTTTAAGCAGAACGCCTCTCTTACCACCGAGGTGTACATAAGTATCAACAGAACCTTCGTAACGCTCGAAACGACGGATGGTGATCTTCTCGCCGATCTTTGCGACTGCTGCGTTGATAGCTGCGTCAACGGTCATGCTCTCATCCTCGGAGTATGCCTGGGTCATCATTTCCTC
This sequence comes from uncultured Clostridium sp., assembly GCA_964414925.1. GTDB lineage: Bacteria > Bacillota > Clostridia > Christensenellales > CAG-138 > PeH17. Next base: position 3,965 of record CAYPXV010000042.1, read on the forward strand.
AACGGTTGCGGGGTTCTTCTTTGCAACGTGCATAGCAAGCTGATGTACAAGCTCTTTGAATGCATCGGTCTTTGCAACAAAGTCGGTCTCACAGTTGACTTCGATGATAACGCCAACACCGCACTTATCGCATACGTAGCAATCTACAATACCCTCTGCCGCAATGCGTGATGCCTTCTTTGCGGATGCTGCAAGACTCTTCTCACGAAGATAGTCCATTGCCTTCTCCATATCACCGTCACATTCCTTCAGTGCCTTTTTGCAATCCATCATGCCCGCGCCGGAACGCTCGCGAAGATTCATAACGTCTTTTGCTGTAAATTCCATAACTATATCCTCCAAATACTATGCTTGGGTAAAATTAAAAGTTTTCAACTTCCTCGTCTGCTTCGGTAGCTACGGTTGCATCAACTGCCGCATCCGTCATCTGCTCGCCCTGCTTGCCTTCAAGAACTGCATCTGCCATCTTCGATGCGATAAGCTTAACGGCACGAATTGCGTCGTCATTGCCGGGGATTACGAAATCAACGTCGTCGGGATCACAGTTGGTGTCTACGATTGCGATAACGGGAATGCCCAAAGCACGTGCTTCAAGAACTGCAATGCGTTCTTTGCGGGGGTCTACTACGAACATGCAGGAAGGGATCTTCTTCATGTCCTTGATACCGCCCAGGTTCTTCATCAGCTTCTCACGAAGTGCGCAAAGCTGGATAACTTCCTTCTTGGGAAGAAGATCAAAGCTTCCGTCTGCTTCCATTCTGTTGATCTCGTTCAATTTTGCGATACGAGTCTGAATGGTCTTGAAGTTGGTGAGAAGTCCGCCGAGCCAACGCTGGTTGACGTAGTACATCTCGCAACGCTTTGCTTCCTGCTCAATGCTGTCCTGTGCCTGCTTCTTTGTGCCGACAAAAAGAATCGTGCCGTCGTTCATGGCGATGTCACGGACAAATGCGTATGCTTCGTCTATTTTCTTGACTGTCTTCTGAAGGTCGATGATGTAGATTCCGTTGCGCTCGGTGAAGATGTATTCCTTCATCTTCGGGTTCCAACGGCGTGTCTGGTGACCAAAGTGTACTCCCGCTTCGAGGAGCTGTTTCATTGAAATAACTGACATGTAACTAAACCTCCTGTTTTTATTTCCGCCCCATGTATCTTCTTCCGAAATAACCGCTCTGCGGCAACAGTTTCGAAATCCTCATGGGTGAGTTATTCCATACCTTGATATGATACCACATTTTTATAACACTTGCAACGTTTTTTTGCAAAAAAGATAATATATTTGAATTTTATTTTTCTTCTTGAACTCCTGTAAAGTAGTCACGAATCGCATCGCACAAGATAACGATATTTTCCTTGTTGACGGAGTAATAGGTTCTTCCGCCGGACTGTTCGAGTTTGAGTAGTCCCGCATAGTAAAGCGATGTAAGTGTGCGTGACATATGCCCGCCGTTAAGTCCCATTTCGGTTGCAAGCTCATGGCAGTAATATGATTTATCTTTGAGCATACAAAGAATCTTGAATTTTGTTTTGTCGCCCATTATCCTGATTATCTCGCTCAAACTTTCGATGGATTTGTTTATTCCGACTATCAGGTAAGCAGGTAACATTCCAATGCCTATTGAAAGAGAACTTTTTTGCGGTGAATCCGGTAAATTTCCGGCAGGGCAGTAAACAAGCATGTTCGGCAGCATGGAGTTTACATAAAGGGTCGTTCCCTCACCTATACCCTCGATACATACGCCGCCGTGTGAACGCAGATACGATTCAACTCCCGTGGTCGATAATTCCTCGTCCCAAATTTCGGCTATATGCTCACGTACATCAAGCGTCAGCATAAGTTCCTCTACAAGCTTCTCGCTATAGGGTCTCATGAACTCGATTACGTTATCGAAATTTTTCTCAAAATTTAAAAACAGTACGCATATCTGCATACATATCTCTTTCGGATAGGGAAGTTCGCTCAGTTCCGAAAGCAGCATCTCGTCCGTTAGCGGACTGTCCGCTTTGCTGAATCTCCACTGATCTCCGTCTTTATTTATCTTTATTCCGTTCTCTTTATAATAATCCCATGTGTGGAAAACAGTTGCCTTATATTCATCTATCGAAAGGTAAAGCGGTGTTGCGAACTGGTCGGCGCAAATTCTGAAAAGAAAGTTCTGGTCCCGTCCGTCATATCCTAAATCCCCGAAGTATTTTTGAAGTATCGGATTATTTCTGTCAAGCCCTTTGCACACTTTTTGCATTATCTCGTTAAGCTTCTTCGCATGCTGATATAAATAATCCCGTTCGTTCTTATCCTGCCTGTCCTTGTAACGCTCGTCTATACGATCAAATACACCTGTGTAGCTTAAATCGTTAGCATAATGATACAGCATGTATGCCGTTTCCTCAACTGCTCTGGGACGTATGTCGAACATCATGCTCCGACGATTCTTTTCTCTTTTACTTTTTTGGCTTATTCTTGGCATTTCTCTATTTTTATTCTGTGAATTTACCTGAACCCGACCCGATACCCAAAAGCATCGGGTCGGATGCTTATTTGTTTACTCTTCCATTCGATTATCGAACGGGCAATTCGTCTACTTCAAGGCTATAGCGCAGAATCATCAACGCATCCTGTGCATTTACTCTGTAGTCTCCGTTCACATCCGCCGCCGCAAGCTGCGCTTCGTATGTGTCCATCAGACCCAGTGCGATTCTCATCGCTATCAATGCATCCGCCGAGTTGATTGTTCCGTCAAAATTGACGTCGCCTATCGCTATGTCAAGCTCGTACTGCGCTATTACTATAAGATTCGATTCTACGCTCTCAAATTCACAGCTCCAACCAATGAATCTGTAATGCTCACGCTCGGGTGCCGTCGGTGCTACCGCCGCACTTCCGCTCTCAACGCTCTGCTCCGACAAGATCGTTCCGTCATAGTCCACAAACGTTACCGTGAACATCTCCGCCGCATCACGCTCGAATATCGCCCCGATATCGTGCGCCGCCGTTACATTCTCGAATGTATATTCGTTTACGCTGCCCACGGACTCACCGTCAACAAGCACGTCCGCAATGTGATATCCTTCATCCGGCGTAATCACAAACGTTGCATCGGAATACGTCTCTACCGTCTGACTTTCCGTTATGCTTCCACCCTCATTTGCCAATGAGCTGATAAGATATTCATGCTCGTAGACGTTGATATTTACAGAAGCTGTATAAAGGAATCCTCTCAAGACTGCTGTAATTGTTACATTTCCCGCAGCGTTTGCGGTCAGCATTGCAGAATCATCTCCCGTGCTTTCAACGCTTACTATGGACTCATCACCGGATTCAAAATTGGTAATCATACCTATCATGTTGACATTGCCGAAATCATAGACATTGCTTATCGACATGGTATCACCGACGAGCATATTGATTTCATCGTCGCAATCAAGAGTTATCCAGATATTATTTTCTCTTGCGTCGAAGACAAGCAACGTTACATTTCCGGCAAAGTCTCTTACCATAAAGGTTGTTACGGCAAGATCGTTTACGCTGTTCGAACAAGTTCTGTTGCTTACATATGAACCACGTTCGGTAACAGGATTCCTACCAACAGTTTTTACTCCCCAAGGTTTACCGTTTGAAAGCCAATAGTTCTCCTGAAGTGTATCGGAAATATTTCCATCATCGGAGATGGTAATTGTTTGCACGTAATCATACGGCAAATTATCCTCGTTTGTGTAGTCATAGGTTATATCCGGCGGAGTGGTATCTATACAGCAGAGGAAGCCCCAACTGTCAAATGAATTATCGGTAACGACTTCACCGCGGTACATCATCTCACATTCGATGGAAACATAGACAACCGTGCCATCGGGCAGGGTGTTACCCTCTGCATCGGTACCGTACCACGGACCGAATGCGGATGCTTCATCCATGCCCAGGGGAAGCTGATTTCCGTAGATGTCGGTGGTATACTTTGTATAGCCGCCGACCTCTTTCTGATAATAAATCTCACCGGTTTCAACGTCCGTAATCGTGTAGACTACATTGGTTACATTCCTCAAAAGTCCCGTATAGACTGCTTCGATACCGTCGCAGACACCATCTCCGTTGGGGGAGATATAGCATCCGAGGTCACTCCAGCAGAACCAGTTGTACGGTTCAATTGTCGGATTTAGATTCATATTGAAGTTATTTCCAAGGTAATGGGGGTGACCGTTTACACTTGTAAGAATCATATGGGGCGATACGGATGAATAATCAAGATTGGGAACATAAGCTCCGTAAACATCTGCTATGTTACCTTCCGTTGTATCGTCCAGTCCGAGATAGCCGAGGCAGTCGTAGCCGTAGGTGAGGTCGAGTGCGCTCAAAGCCGTCCAATCACCGTAGAAGGCAAGGAAAGGAGCGGACAGATCTACAGGATTTTCGCCCTTATCGATGAGCTTTACAAATCCGTCAACATATGCACCGTTTTCATAATGCTCATTGATATAAAGAAGATCGGATTCGGAAAGTGTTATCGTAACGCTTGCAGTCGCAGTTCCGTTTGCGGGAACAGTTATCGAAGTATCGCCGGTAACTGCGGGTGAAAGCTGATAGGGTTCGCCGTACATCATGTAAACGGGTTCGCCGTCAATGATAGTACCCGATACTGCCATTTCGGTAAGGGTTGAAACGACGATATCATAATTAAGTTCAACATCGGTAAGGTTTACCACATTGAAAGTAAGCGTGTATTCGCCTACTCTTTCGGGGTCATCGCCGAGTTCCATCTTCGGCTTATCGCAACCGTCAACGGTGATATATGCCTTTGATTTAATAGCATTTGCAACGTTGAGAAGACCTGCGCCCTGATTTCTGGGAGAACAATCCACATCGTTTCTGCCGGTGACCTGAGTTGCGGTACTCATAATCAATGCATTTGTAATATCGTGAAGCTGCGTTTCCGACATCGTCGGGTAGTTCTGTTTAAGATATTGCTTGATTATAGCGGATGCGCCCGCAATCTGGGGTGCAGCCATACTTGTGCCGCTCCAGTCTGCATAACCGCCCGGGTACGTTGAATAAACATTACCGCCTACAGCGGAGATTTCGGGCTTAATGCGCAAATCGAGGGTGGGACCCCAGCTTGAGAAATAGCTCATGCCGCAGCCTTCGCTATTGTCTACATATTTCTCATTAACGGTAAAATAATAATCTTCCGGAGAGACGTTGTATGTTTCGAAAATCCAAAGCATATCATAATATGACCAGTCCGCACAAGTTACGCAGGGCATAGCCTCGTAGCTTTCGATATCCATATCGTATGCGAATTCGTCATTTTCATTTTCGGCAACAAGGAGCATAGCCGCTGCGCCGGCATTTACCGCCATATTATAAAGCTGCTGTGTAGGTGTTTCGCTACTTTCAAAACATATAACAAATTTGCCCTCAAGATCATTATAATTTTCAAAGTCATTATTGTCAACTATAACCATGGGCAAAGTTTGTCCGCCCAATACGTCTTCCATTGTATAGCCTTCGGGGGCATGGTCGGCGTACCATACGGTCCATTCGTCTTTCCAAATCGGGTCTTCAAAATAGGTGAGTGTACAAGCACCGTAATAATCGAAGACTTTAGCTGCATCAACGGAGGCGACGGTCATATTGCTTGCATAGGTGCCGGGGGAGCCGATGACGCCGTTATCGGGGTTAAGGGTGAGGTTCATATCATAGCCCCAGGAGTTACCGCTGCCGGAAGTACCTTCGTTACCGGCAGAGATGACAACATTGATACCTGCGGCATTGGCGGCATCAAAGACCTCGGTAATGCCTTCATCGTAATCCGATCCTGCGATAGAGCCGAGGGAGAGGTTAACGGCATCAACGCCGAGGAGCATAGCATCCTCCATAGCGGAGATGATATCAACGAAGGAAGCACCCGTGCCGGCGAAAACTTTCATTATAATAAGCTGTGCTTCGGGAGCGATACCCGCTACACCGGGGAGGTTATCATAATCATCATCATAGATTCTGTCGAGTTCATCTGCGGCAACGATACCGGCGACATGGGTTCCGTGTGCGGAAACGCCATCTGTATGATTTACATCGGCATCATTTTGAGAATAGTCAAAAACAAAGGGGAATTTGGAATTAATATAGGCGTTATCGGCATTAAAGGAGGGCATTCTTTCTTCTGCTTCGAAATCGTAAGCATCAAGCAGAGTCTGGATATCTTCATAAGAGAATTTGGGAGAATCGGGTTCGGTGAAAGCCTGATGGTCGATATTGCAGCCGGTATCGATAACGGCAACGGTCATACCTTCGCCCTTATAGCCAAGATCCCAAGCGAGGTAAGTGCCCTGCTGTTCTGCGCCGGAGTTGAAAGTATCATTAGTAGTAACTTCATAATCGGGAACGGAATAGATGGGAGCTTCGAAAGCATATTTAACGCCGTTCTGCTGTTTAATTTCGGAGATGTATTTTCTCTGAACCTTCATTGCAAAGCCGTTGACGGTCATGCTGAAGTTGGCGGTGATGGAAGCGTCACAGCCGGAGAGCTTAGCAATTTTCTTTGCGAGCGTTTCATGCTGCTTAACCATTTTGGCGCGGGCGGCATTATAGGATACTGCATCGATTGTATCGCCGACATAGATGCCCTTGCTTGCGGCAAAGGATTCACCGTCCATAACGACGATAACATCGACGGTTTCTTCGCAATATGCCTTGGTGTCAATGACAACGGAGCTTTTTGCATCCGGTGCATATTCTTCACCGAGGATAGCGGCAATTTCCGCAGGGTCGGTAATTTTGCGCAAAGTACCATTTTCGTCTTGCTTGATTATTTCACCGTAGCAAGCAAGTTCGGGGATGGAATCGACGGTGAATTCTTCATAATCGAATTCCATATCAGATGAGTAAACGCTGCCATCGGGCAGGGTAACGGTTGTGCCGCTCTGATAGTGGGTTGTCTTAGCGAATGTGGTGGGAACTGTGCCCAAAACCATTGCCAGAGCAAGAACCAGTGCAGCCAGGGTTTGCAAATACTTCTTTTGCATCGGATTTCCTCCATTTTCTTTCCGAACTATGTCGGATGTAATCTTATTCATCATCAGTTGCGTAAAAACGCAACTGATGATGTTTTCAAACGCATTATACCATTTAATTCGCAAAAAAACAAGAGGAAATATAAAAAAGGAAAAATCCGCAAGGCAGCGGAAATTTCCTTAAAAAATCAAGTATTACTTTTAATTCTCGCAGTCAAGTCGTCGATTGTGGTTCTGATACCGGGATCTGACGATAATTTTTTTTCGATTTCATCGCAGGCATGGATAACGGTAGAATAATGTCTACCGCCGAGGACGTCACCTATTTGTTGATTGGAGATGCCGAGGATAGCCCTCATGAGGTACATAGCGACTTGTCTGGGGAAAGCGACACGTCTGTCTCTGCGTTGTGCACAGAGTTCTTCGACGGTGACGCCGTAATATTCGCAAACGACCTGACAAATGCTATCGGTGGTAACGACTCTGACTCCTCCATTATCGCCGACGTAGTTTCTTATTGTATTAAGAGCGAGGTCAACGGTGATGGGTTTACCCGAGAGTTTACCGTAAGCCAAGACGCTGTTAAGGCAACCTTCAAGGCTTCGGACACTGCCGGTAACTTTTTCCGCAATAAGCTGGATAACATCGTCACTGACATTATCGCCGCTCTGCTCTATGATTTTTCTCAATATTGCAACTCTGGTTTCGTAATCGGGGGATTGGATATCGGTAATGAGTCCCGAGCCGAATCTTGTTCTGAGCCTTTCCGACAGGTTTCTTATTGCAGAGGGGGGAAGATCCGAGGTAATGATTATCTGCTTACCGGCATCACGGAGAGTATTAAATACGTTGAAAAATTCCTCCTCCGTTGCTTCCTTGCCCGCAATAAACTGAATATCGTCAACTATAAGCACATCGAGCGTGCGGTATTTATTTCTGAGCTGTTCACGGGTGTTTGTCTGGATAGACGTAATAACATCGCTTGTGAACGTTTCGCTTGTGACATAGAGAATTTTATAGTCGGGATGATTCTTGTGTATATGATTACCCACGGCATGGATAA
>CAYPXV010000043.1:0-11654 GCA_964414925.1 uncultured Clostridium sp.
ACAGAACTGCTTCCGGCAAACTGAGCATCCGAATGCATTCTGCCCATAGTATCAGTCAAGCCGTAGCTTGCGGGACCGGCAGCCATATTATCGGGATGCAATGTTCGTCCTGTACCGCCACCTGATGCGACGGAGAAATACTGCTTATCATTTTCAACACACCACTTTTTGTATGTGCCGGCAACGGGATGCTGGAATCTGGTCGGATTTGTTGAGTTTCCGGTTATAGATACGTCAACTTTTTCATAGCGCATTATCGCAACACCTTCGTTTACGTCATCTGCTCCGTAGCAACGAACTTTGCTCTTATCACCGCTACTGAATGCTTTCTCGTAAACTATTTCCAACTTATCGGTGTACTGGTCATACTTAGTCTCGACATAGGTAAAGCCGTTTATTCTTGAAATGATATAAGCAGCATCTTTTCCAAGACCGTTAAGAATAACACGTAACGGTTTTTTACGAACCTTATTTGCTTTTTTTGCAATGCCGATAGCACCTTCCGCAGCAGCAAAGCTTTCATGTCCCGCTAAAAATGCAAAACACTCGGTTTCTTCGCGCAATAATTTTGCGCCGAGATTTCCGTGTCCCAGTCCGACTTTACGTTGATCCGCAACAGAACCGGGAATACAGAATGACTGCAATCCTATACCTATTGCCTCTGCGGCTTCCGCAGCATCTTTAACATTGGATTTAATGGCAATCGCAGCACCAACGGTGTAAGCCCAAACGGCATTATCAAAGCAAATAGGCTGGATGCCTCTGACAATAGCGTCCACATCAACGTTTGCCTCTTTGACTATCGATTGTGCATCTTCAAGACCGTTAATTCCGTATTCTTCAAGCACGGAATTAATCTTGTTTATTCTTCTTTCGTAACCTTCAAAATGAATCATGTAAATACTCCTTATTCATGTCTCGGATCAATATACTTAGCAGCCTCATCAAACCTACCGTATTGTCCACGATATTTTTCATAAGCTTCATTGGGAGTCATGCCTTTGCCGATTGCTTCCATCATCTGACCAAGCTTCACAAACTGATAACCGATTATCTCGTTATTATCATCAAGAGCGAGCTTTGTGATGTAACCCTCGGTAAGATCCAAATACCTTGCCCCTTTTTCTCTGGTCGAATACGTTGTTCCGACCATGCTTCGTAAGCCCTTACCTAAATCTTCAAGACCTGCGCCGATTGAAAGACCGTTCTCAGAAAATGCACTTTGGCTTCTTCCGTAAACAATTTGCAGGAAAAGTTCACGCATAGCTGTATTTATCGCATCACAAACCAAATCGGTGTTCAGTGCTTCGAGAATTGTTTTTCCTGGCAAGATCTCGGCAGCCATGGCAGCAGAATGAGTCATTCCGCTGCATCCAATCGTCTCTACAAGAGCTTCCTCAATAATACCGTCCTTGATATTCAGAGTCAATTTACATGCGCCCTGTTGAGGTGCGCATCTGCCAACTCCATGCGTAAAGCCACTGATATCGGTTATTTCCTTAGCATTTACCCATTTTCCTTCTTCGGGAATAGGAGCGGGTTCATGCTTTGCACCTTTACATACACTGCACATATGCTTTACTTCCTGTGTGTATTCCATTTTTATTCCTTTCTCGCTTATATAGCTAATTTATTTTAAATTTCAACTCCGTTAAGTGTTAAAAGCTCACGGGCTGTTTCTACAGAGTCAACCCCATAGCGATTTTTAACCGGGGCAAACTCACGTTTTCTTTCTACTTCGAAAACAAGACAACCTTCAAGAAGATGGATTGTATCCAGAATCAATGTTTCATACTTGTAACCGTTCGGTTCCGATGGCTCAATAGCCGTTCCATTGGAATCAATGCATGGAATTTTTTTGTTTACTACATGCACGGGCATAGCATTTTCCAATATTTGACTAAGCTTATCAACATCGAAAATGTAATTCAAAGTTACTCCGAAGTTGTATGCATAGTCCCCGTTTTCAAGCTTTGAATAACGCATTTCTTCGCTAAGCTCATAGTATTCGACAATCGAAGGTTTACCGTCTTCAAGGCACATTACACCGACACGTTCATCGGGAGATGATTTTTTTATGACCTTTGAACCCACCGCATGTCCCGAAAGCTTTAAGGCACCAATGAAAATGGGATCCGCAATTCTCTGTAGAACATTATCTACCGAAAAAACATTCAACCACTTAATATTATTTGAAGAAACAATATTAAGCATACCTGCTTTGTTCATCGATTCATACCAACCGCCGTTGCCGTTGGGTGAAGTTGAAATTTTGAACTTTTGTTCCATGAGAACATTACCGTCATAATCGGAAGCCGGTGCCATGTCCTGTATGAAGAAGTGAACGTAATCCGAAGGATAGCCGAAGAACTTTTTCTCCGATAAAAAGTTTCTTGTATCGGAATCATTTCGTTCGCTCGTCATTATAAAAAGGTGGATCGGAGTTTTTGCAGCATTTGTTACTTTCATCAAATTATTGAATAAACATTCAAAAATTGACAGCTCATGTGTAACTCCTATATTAAACATTCCCTTGGGATGATCGGAACCCAAACGAGTTCCCATGCCGCCTGCCAGAAGTACTGCTCCGACTTTTCCGCATTTTATCTCATCAAAACCTACTTTACTGAAAACTTCCTTGTTTTCTTCGATCTCGGAAAGTTGAGTAACCGGTATCGGAGTTATTTTGCCCTTAACTTTTTCTTTACACCTCGAATCCAAAACCGAAAAATTCAAAGAATCTATTTGATTGAGCAAAAACTCCTGCTCTGATGCAGATATTTCATTATAAAATCTCAGCAGATGTGTCTGATTATACTTCTTCAGCTTATCTAAAGCAAAAAGATAATCCATATGTACCTCTTTAAATTATTTCTTTTTCGGAAGTGCATGACAGCACATACCGGTGAAATCATGTGCTGCTTCTGCAATTGTTTCACTTACGGTAGGATGAGGATGAATTGTATGCGCAATATCTTCAACGCTGCCTCCGAGTTTCAGTGTCATTGCAATTTCAGAAATCATGTCCGTAGCTCTGGGACACATCAATTGTGCGCCGAGTAATTTGCCTGTCGGTGCAGCAATTATTTTACATGTTCCGACAGCATCGCCCATAATCATAGCACGACCGTTTCCTGCAACATTATAAGTACCGACTTTATACTCGATACCTTGTGCTTTACACTTATCTTCGCTTAAACCGACGAACGCAATTTCGGGGGATGTGTAAATGCATGACGGAACGATATCGTAGTTAATTTCTTCGTCGTATCCGCAAGCGTTGGCAGCCGCAACAAGTCCCTGCGCACTTGCAACATGTGCAAGCTGAATCTTGCCTGTTATGTCACCTATAGCGTAGATGTTATCGATATTGGTTTTGCAATGAGAATCGATGTTTACAAACGCACGATTCATTTCAATGCCGACTTCTTCTACACCTATTCCCGAAGTCATGGCACGGCGACCGACTGATACAATGCAACATGCACCTTGTGCTTCTTTTTCCTGACCGTTTAATTCGTACTTTACGGTAACAATCTCGCCACCGTCTATTGACGTAACTTTCGCATTATTGATAACATTGACTTTCTTTTTCTTTAAAACTCTTGAAAGTAATCTTACGACATCGGAATCAACACCGGGAAGTATCGATGGCATCATTTCGATAACGGTAACGCTTTTACCAAGCGTTGCAAACAGTGTTGCAAATTCAATGCCGATTACACCGCCGCCTATTATAACAAAGCTCTCGGGTAATTCTGTCATCGTTAATATTTCATCCGACGTTACGATATTTTCTCCGTCTATGCCCGGAATGGGAGGTCTAGCGGGTGAACTTCCCGTTGCTAAGATAAGCTTGTCGTATGTTACCTTTTCGCCGTCAACATCAAGGGTATGATTATCAACTATCTTGCCGAATCCGTTAATAACTTTTACACCATGAGCTTTTTCCAGCCCTGCAATTCCGGTGCGGAGTTTTGTAACAACGGAATCTTTATATGTAGCTGCCTTTGAAAAATCAAAGCTTATATCACCGATATTGACGCCATACGACGAGGCTGTATGAGCACTTTCAAATACTTCGGCGCAATGAAGTAAAGCCTTTGTCGGAATGCAACCTCTATTTAGACATGTACCGCCCAATTCTCTTGCTTCAACCAGAGCTGTTTTCTTTCCGTATTGGGCGCAACGAATTGCACACTCATAGCCGCCCGGACCTCCGCCCAAAACTATAACATCATAATCAAAATTAATCATATTGCAAACCCTTTCACAGATTTAAGAATAAAAGATTATTAATACATCGTACCAATAATAGCATATTAGCAAAAAAAATTCAAGCAAAATCAATTTATTTAACGAATGAGACAATTTAAACAATCTGCTATGCAAATATGGATTGACATACAGTTGAAATCATGCTAAAATGGGGTCTGTTAAAGGCTTTGAATCGAATAAGTAGGGGATACATTCAGAGAGTTATCGTTGGCTGAAAGATAGCATTTTTCCCGAACCTCACCGAGGAGCTGCCGAAATGAGGTAGAATTAGTTTCGGACGTATACCTGCGTTAAGGGTTTGAGTGGTCGATTTTCGACAATTGAAGTGGTATCGCGGAGTTTAGCTTCGTCTTCTTGAATGGAGACGAGGCTTTTTTGAAAGGAGATATATATGAGTGAAAGATATGACCATTTATCAATAGAAAGAAAATGGCAAAAGCACTGGGATGACACGCACTGCTTTGAAGCAAAAAACGATTATACGATGCCGAAGTATTATGCGTTAATTGAATTTCCGTTTCCAAGCGGAGCGGGACTTCACGTCGGACATCCGAGAAGCAATACTGCACTGGATATCATAAGCCGCAAAAGGCGTATGGAAGGCTATAATGTTTTGTTTCCTATCGGTTACGACAGTTTTGGTCTTCCTACTGAAAATTATGCAATCAAAACAGGCGAACATCCCGAAAAAGTAACTGCGGAAAACATAAAGGTTTTCCATAATCAGCTTAAAATGCTCGGATTCTCATTTGATTACTCGAGGGAAATCTACACATCCGATCCCGAGTACTATAAATGGACACAATGGATTTTCTTGAAGCTGTTTGAAAAAGGACTTGCATATAAAGCAGAACTACCGATAAACTTCTGCACGTCCTGCAAAGTCGGACTTGCTAATGAGGAAGTTATAGACGGTAAATGTGAACGCTGTGGAGCCCCGGTTGTACATATGGTGCGCAGCCAGTGGATGCTCAGAATTACACAGTATGCCGACAGACTTATCGATGACCTTGATAAGGTTGACTTTATAGATAGAGTAAAAACATCGCAAAAGAATTGGATTGGCAGAAGTACCGGCGCCGAGGTGGATTTCAAGGTTGAAGATACCGATGAAATTCTTAAGATTTATACAACAAGACCGGACACTATTTTCGGTGCAACATATATGGTTGTAGCCCCTGAACATCCGATAATTAAAAAATTTGAATCTAAAATCAAAAACATCGACGAAGTTCATGCATATCAGGCAGAAGCTATGCGTAAGAGTGATTTTGAGCGCAGCGAACTTGCCAAGGACAAAACCGGTGTCGCATTGGATGGATTATTTGCAATCAATCCCGCATCAGGCAACAGAATACCGATTTGGATATCGGACTATGTTTTGATGGGATATGGCACGGGTGCAATCATGGCTGTTCCTGCTCATGACTCCAGAGACTATGAATTTGCAAAGACAATGAATTTGCCGATTATAGAGGTAGTTTCGGGTGGCGATATTTCTAAGGAAGCATATACCGACTGTGCTGAAGGAACAATAATTAATTCATCCTTCCTTAACGGACTGTCCGTAAACGAAGCAAAAGAGAGCATGATTTCCTGGCTGGAAGAAAAAGGAATAGCGCACAAGAAAACTAATTTCAAACTCCGTGACTGGTTATTCAGTCGTCAAAGATATTGGGGTGAGCCGATACCTCTGGTATACTGCGAACACTGCGGATGGGTTCCGATACCCGAAAGTGAACTTCCTCTGAAGCTTCCCGCAGTTGATGACTTTAAACCTGCCGACGATGGTTCATCCGCTCTTGCAAAAGCAACCGACTGGATTCATACTACCTGTCCTAAATGCGGACGCCCCGCCGAAAGAGAAATAGATACAATGCCCAACTGGGCAGGGTCAAGTTGGTACTACATGAGATACTGCGACCCTCACAATAAAGAATGTTTAGCCGATAAAAAAGCATTGGATTATTGGCTGCCTGTCGATTGGTACAATGGCGGAATGGAACATACAACGCTCCATTTGCTCTATTCAAGATTTTGGCATAAATTCCTTTATGATATTGGTGTCGTCGGTTGTCCCGAACCGTATATGAAGCGAACAAGTCACGGAATGATTTTAGCTGAAGACGGTAGAAAAATGAGTAAATCATTTAATAACGTAATCAATCCCGACGATCTCGTTATTGAATACGGTGCAGATACCGTCAGAACATACGAAATGTTCATAGGTGCTTTTGATCAAACAATTCCGTGGAGTACCCAGGGGGTTAAAGGTTGCAGAAGGTTCTTGGAACGAGTTTGGCGTTTGCAGGATATGCTGTCCGATGAAACCGGCATCAGAAAGGACTTAGCCGCTAATGTAAATGCATGCATCAAAAAGGTAGGCGAGGACTTCGAAAGAATGAAATTCAATACCGCAATTGCTGCGATGATGAGCTTGGTTAATGATTTTTATTCTAAGGGAAACGTTACCAAAGAGGAACTGCATGTACTGCTTGTATTGATGAATCCCGTAACTCCTCATATAACAGAGGAACTCAATCAATTGATTGGCTACGAACAGCCTATTTACAAAGAGAAATGGCCTCAATTTGATGAGAGTGCCTTGACAAAGGACGAAATCGAAGTTGCCGTCCAGGTAAACGGTAAAATTCGAACCAAAATGAACATTCCTGTAGGCTTAGAACAGGATGCCATTAAGGAAATTGTTTTTTCCAATCAGGATGTTATTCCCTGGATTGAAGGGAAAAACATTGTGAAATTCATTGCCATCCGTAACATTATTAATATCGTAGTTAAATAATCCATTTATTACTACTTAAAATGAAAATCGCTCATTCACGGAATTGATTTTTATGCGAATGAGCGATTTTAATGCAATTAATTTAAGTTATTTGTCCATATCCTAAAAGCAGCAAGACCTTGAAAATAGAGCATATCTTCACCGGAGACGGTACATAAATTCTTTCTTTGAGCTGTTTCTATAAATTTTGTATTCTTGCTGCCCTCTCTTGCCGCATAAACCATATCAACCAGGACGGCATCCTTTCGCATAACGTTCATGAAATTAAAGGATTCATGTTCGGGATAACCATCCATTCCGAGAGGTGTGGCGTTTATTAATACATCACAATTCTTTACGAGTTCAGCGTTCAATTCGATTATTCGGTTTAAACTGTAGTTATCGTTACGAACTAAAGTATCGATTTGACATTGCTTTTGAATAAGAGCAGCCTTTGCACCTAAAGCCGCACCGCCATTACCAAACATAATAACTCGTTTTTGAGTTAAATCAATGCCTTTATTTTCAATTGCCGCAACTAAGCCCATCCCATCCGTATTATAACCTGTAAGAGTAATTGAGCTTAAATTTCGATTAACAGAGACGATATTTACCGAACCTGCATTTATTGCAGTAGAATCCAATGAATCGAGATAATTAATTATCTGCTTTTTATGGGGCATCGTAACCGCAAACCCGGAAAGACTGTATTTTTCAATAACTGAGTTAATTGCGTTCAACTCGTTTTTTCGTACTCGCAACTTCAGAAAATCAATCGATTCTCCGATAGACGCAAACAAAGGCTCATAAATTTCGGGTGAACGACTGTGTTCCACAGGGTCTCCGATAATTGCATATATTTTTTTGTTTCTCGAATTATTCATAAAATAATTATAACACATCAAAACAATTTATGCTATAATTGAAAAGAACTAAAATTCAGAGGGTAAGGAAATGAAGTTACTCGTTATTAATGGACCTAATTTAAATTTATTGGGAAATCGATTACCTGATATTTACGGCAATGAAACGCTATTTGAAATAATGGATGAGCTGTCTATTTATCTGAACGACTGTAATTGTGAATTAGCAACACTTCAAACAAATCATGAAGGTGAAATTATTGATGCGATACAGTTTGCAATGGGCACATTTGATGGCATAATCATAAATGCAGGAGCATATACGCATTACTCCTATGCCATCCGTGATGCCATAGAGGCATCTGATATTCCAACAGTTGAAGTACATTTAAGCGATATTACCAATCGTGAAGATTTCAGAAAGAAAAGTGTCTTAAAGGACGTTTGTATCGCACAATTTTATGGGAAAGGGAAACAGTGTTACTTTGACGCTGCCGATTTACTTCGGTCAAGGGCAATGAACTAATGAATATCAATCAGCAAAATTTATTTGTTATGAGTCAAATGTCGGAGTTTTTAAACAACGCACCCGACTGTATTCAGGCGGACGTAGTCAATGAATTGGCACAAGCATGTACTCTTACCCATCAAGAGGCATATGCCTATGTTTTGGCAACATACATGGGTCTTGATTTGGAAAAAAACGACAGGGACATCTTTCGGGAGTACTTTCTGAACATATTCGAGGAAGTTGATGAAAAAATGTTATCGGAAAATCCTTATATTAAAGACATAGTTTTTCCCAACATTAAACAGGATTCCGTAGAACTGAAATACTGTAGCTATAAACCGTGCGAAGCTTTTGTTCTGGATGATACATGCATAATGCCAAATGGAAAAATACTTCCCAAAATAGGATTTTTCATGAGCGAACAATCCTATCCCGCAATACTCGAAAATGACAGGATCTGGATGACCGTTACGCCGATGGAGATAAAGACAATGCAGCCTGCCATCGAAAAGGCGCACGGAAAGGTTTTAACATACGGACTTGGTTTAGGTTATTTTACTTATATGGTTTCTTTAAAAAACGATGTTGAATCCATCACCGTTGTTGAAAAAAACGAAAACATTATAAGGACTTTTAACCAATTTATTTTACCTCAGTTTAAATCTCTTTCGGATAAAGTAAAGATTGTGCATATGGATGCATTTGAGTATGCAAAGAATCATGCTTTCGATGAACAGTATAATTTCGTGTTTACTGATTTGTGGCATGATGTGTCCGACGGCGAAGAACTCTATTTTTTAATGAAGAAGTATGAGCATCTTTTGCCTAACGCAACTCATATGTACTGGATTGAAAAATCGATATTGTCATATCGTGATTTAATGGATTTAAATTTTAAGGGTTAATTTATCTAAACCATATCTCCATTAAGCGTCAATGAATTGCTTAATGCCTAAATAAAAACTCATGGCTGCATTTTTTCGTCGGTCATGAGTTTTTTTATTACGCCCAATCTTTCGGTAAAAAGATTTCACTGTATGTTCTAACTGCATAGCGGTCTGTCATGCAAGCTATATAGTCGGCGACTATTCGTTCCGCTCCGTCAAAATCAATGTACTTAACAAAATCATCAGGCAGTTTTTCTATGTGATTAAGATAATATTTGTACAAGCTTTCAACAACACCCTCCGCTTTGCTTTCTTCTGCCTTTGCTTTTGAATCGTGGTAAAGATTATCAAATAAAAACTTACGCAGCTTACTGAACTCATCGGACATATTACTGCTCATCCTTACGTAGTCTTTCCCTTTGCTTTCCGATAAAATATCAAGAACAAGGGAGTTAATCCTCTCACCATGGCTTGCCCCGATTACCTTTATGCAACTTTGCGGTAAAACATCATTTGATAATAATCCTGCTCTTATCGCATCATCGATATCATGATTTACATAAGCAATTCTGTCGGCAAGACTTACTACACATCCCTCAAGAGTGCTGGGAGTTAAGTCCTTCTTGTGATTGAGAATACCGTCCTTCACTTCATATGTTAAATTTAACCCTGTTCCGTTTTCGAGTTTTTCAACAACTCTCAAGCTCTGCTCGTTATGTTTAAAACCACCCGGAACAAGTTCGTTAAGTACCGCTTCTCCTGTATGCCCGAACGGAGTATGACCTAAATCATGTCCCATGGCAATAGCTTCGGTTAAATCTTCGTTTAATGATAAGCCTCTGGAAATAGTCCTGGCAATTTGACTGACTTCAAGAGTATGAGTTAACCTGGTTCTGTAATGATCGCCGATAGGGGAAAGAAAAACCTGCGTTTTATGCTTTAACCTGCGAAAACTCTTGCAATGAATTATTCGATCTCTGTCACGAACATATTCCGTCCTTACCGGGCATTGCGGTATGGAAACAGAACGTCCCTTAGTATTTATCACAAGTTGTGCATAAGGAGACAAGGTCGAAATTTCCCTCTGTTCTATTATCTGTCGATAGGATAATTCGGGTTCGTTCATAGCAATGTCCTTTCGTTAGTTAACCCTGAAAATACGTTTTAACTTATCTCCTTTTGGAATAAAGTCAAAATCTTTTGCATTAAAGGGTCTGAGTAAAATTGTAATAATGCAATAAACCACCACACCAACTCCGACTGATGCGATCGTTGCAAAATTCGGATGTCCTGCATTTGCTAAAACCGTGTAGCTTATCCAAACCACAATACCCATAATTATCGATGCTACAATCGGTTTAACAAAAGTATCGATAACCGATATCTTAAGTCGAGAAGTATGAATCGTATAGATAGTGTCGCCTATGCCTGCGATTGAATAGCAAAGTACGGTTGAAATCGCCGCACCGAGTATACCGAGATTCGTATACTTCATTAGGATAATCATGGAGACAACCTTAACGGCTCCTCCTATAGCAAGGAAGAAAACCGGAATATGAGGTTTACCGAGTCCCTGCAATATTCCCGTGAGTGTTTGCACTAACGAAAGGAATAAAACACCTATCGCCGCAATACGCATAACACTTGCTGCAAGTTCGGCATAATCTGAATTATTTCTGAGTGCGGTATAAAGCATTTCCATTAACGGACCGCCGACAACAAAAAGTCCAACCGTGCAGGGTGCGCCTATAAATATTGCAAGTTTAATACCTGTACGACTTGCATTTTGTACGGTTTTCTTATCGTGTTTTGTGCTTGCTTCCGATATTGCGGGAACAAGACTCATAGATAAAGCCAAAGTCAAAACAGCGGGCATATTAATTAGCGGAGTTACGTAGCTTCGAAGAACCGTATATGCTGCTCTTGCAGCGCTTGCCGCCTCCTCGGTAAGCATACCCAATAATTCATTCTTCGCTTGCAAAATATTAATTATCAAAACGGAGTCCGCTATACCTGTAACCGGCATAATGGATGCACCCAGAGTAATCGGAATAGCGATCAGAATTAAACGTTTATATATCGATTTCATTGTAGGACCATGGGTTAACTTTTGATTTTTTTCGAGTTCCGCCAGACCTAATGTTCCGTTTTTCATAGAACGATTATAATAGAAAACAACGACTATCAATGCGAGTAGTTCGGAAACGCTGACACCGATAAGTGCTCCCATTGCGGCAAGTTCGGGTCTATCGGGATACGCTTTTATAAAATAAGCTGCCAAACTGAAACCGACAGCAAGCTTTGCCACTTGCTCGATAATTTGAGTTATAGTC
>CAYPXV010000044.1:0-11563 GCA_964414925.1 uncultured Clostridium sp.
CAGATACGTTTTGCCTCCATGAAGCAGGAATAAGCATCACCGATTTTGTTGCTGTTTAAGAAATGACTACCGACTTCAAACCAGACATCCGTCATTTTATCGGCGGCATCAAATGAGCAAAAGTTATAAACAGCTTTTGCTTTTTCAAATTCTTCGGCATAAGCCAATGATTCGGCGGCA
Source organism: uncultured Clostridium sp. (assembly GCA_964414925.1). GTDB lineage: Bacteria > Bacillota > Clostridia > Christensenellales > CAG-138 > PeH17. Next base: position 181 of record CAYPXV010000044.1, read on the forward strand.
CTGATTCTGACATCATCCATCATTTCGGAATAGGCATCGGAATCAATGCTGTCAAAATAGACTTCGGCAGCATCCTTCTCATTTTCATATGCCTGCTTTCCGTATTCAAAGAGCAAATCGTAGAGCTTTTTTATTCTTTCGTCATCTGCGCCTGCATTTTTATAGCAATTGAGTGCAAAAACGGGATCACCCGATTCAATGCGCTCATCACCCAATTTCAGCCATGCCAGGCGAGCTTTTACACGGCTGTCACGATAATTTGAAATTCTGTCATATAACGTAGCCGCACCGAGCATATCGCCGTCCTGTTCTTTTTGCATTGCTTGTTTGTACTTTATAGCGGTATCGACATATCTCGGGTAGAAAAAGAATACAAAAGAGGCGACAATTGCGATAAGAACCAAACTAAAGACGATAAAAAACAAATTACGATTAGTTTTCATGAGTAGCTCCTCCCGATTTTGCGATAAGATATTCAAGGGTTGAATTCGGAACAAGATTTTTTATTGTATCCCAATCTTTCCTTGCAAGCGCAGTCCTTACGGCACCGGCACTTATATTATTAAATCGTTCGATTTCGACGACATCGATACCGAACCGCGGCAGAATTTTTTTCATACAATCGTTGTATGAGTCGGTTACTTTACAAAACGGCTCGGTACCCACAAATCTTTTCTTAATGTTTAATGCCGGGGCTATTTTTCCGCCGAAGAGCGTTAAATCAAGCTCGGCATTAATTTTATTTGAATCAGCCTTATTTTTAATGAAATAGGTTGGAAAAGTTGCATACGAAATGATATAGTCACCGCTGTCATGTATTAGAACGTTAGGAATGTCCTCACATCCTTTTTTCACGAGCATAAACCTGTCTTTGAAAGGAAATTCGGATTTATCCTCCTTTACTACAAAGACGTGAAGCGTGTCAACGCATTCGGCGGCACGACTTACAAGGAAGCGATGACCCAAGGTGAAGGGGTTACAGTTCATAACCACAGCACCCTGCACACCATTTCCCTTATCAAGAGAATTAATATAATCGGTTAAGCCGTTACGGCTATTTTCCATCAAAACGACCGTATCCGTTTCAGCCAACGCAAAGAAGCCCAGGCTTTGAAAAAGGGGTTTATTTGCTATTTTCGTAAACAGAAACATCTTTCGTCTGCCGGATAAATGCGCACGACTGACAAGTCCGCTCACCAAAGCGGCGGCAATGCCCTCACCCTGAGCCTCCTCTGCGACCGCAATGTATTTAAAAACATTGCCGCAAATCGAGCCTGTAGCTATGATTTCATCTGAATCATTGTAGTAATTCAGAGTGTATTCAGCATCGTTCTCATAGCGAAGCTCCGATTTTTGAAGGAAGGAACAAAGCTGCAAGAGGTGTCTGCCCGAGATATTAATAAATTCTCTTGTGTAATAATTCATTCCGAGCATTTAGCCGCACGATAGGCAGCGGCGGCGGTACGAGCGGCAACGGTGCAATCCAATGCGCCCTTATCGACGGCGGTCACAATAGCGGAATCGACGTTCAGTTCCTCAAGAGTTGAACGGATAACACTTTCTATCTGCTTACCGTACTGAACTTTGACAGCACTTTCAAGGTTAATATCAATGCCATGTGTAGATTTGGGTTCAATGGTTACGATGATATCGCTTGATTCCATAGTTCCAGCGACACCCACGGTAGTAATTTTCATTTTAAGCCTCCGAGTTTCAATTATAAAAAGTACAAAGCAGACATTACAGAGCCGACATGGTATCGATTCTGTCTGCATCCAATTTGGTTAACAATTCAACAAAGGAACAACAAATGCGTTCGGTACAGGGGTGAAAATAGAACGCACAGCTATCGGAATTTGAATTAAATTCCTTACCCGTTTCACTCCAAATGATGACACGCTTATTGCTTCTTGAAGCAAGAGCGGCACCGAGTTCTGCATGCGTCCCCTTACCGCCGGGAAGTAGGACGACAAACAGTTCGGCATCACGAACCGCACGGATTTCGCTGAAAGCGGTTTCGGACATTTTAGCTTCGCCCAATTGTCTGATATCGCCGTGAACCGTCCAATCGTAAGTAAGTTCGTGTCCGTTTTTTGTAAGCACGGCACTCAATTGTTTAGCTCTTTGTGCATTTTCTAAACCGGTTGCGATATAAAATCTCATCTTCTGACACTCTCCGTTAATATTTTTAATAAAAGCAAACTACTCATCACTTTTTATTTTACCCATTGCCCAATGCTTACGGCACAGACTGATGTATTTATCGTCCGCACCCAGCAAGACCTGTTCACCGTTTCTGGCAATTCCGCCGCAGCCGTCAAGGCGTGCATTCATTATAGCCTTTCTACCGCACCAACAGATAGTTTTTATCTCCTCAATAGTATCTGCCAAAGCCATAAGATAATGACTGCCCTCGAAAAATTCACCGCGAAAATCGGTTCTGAGACCATAGCAGATTACGGGCACGGAATAGTTATCGACGAGTTCGACAAGTTTGAAAACCTGCTCACGAGTCAGGAACTGAGCTTCATCGACTATGACACAATCATATTCATGCGAATGAATCGCTTCCCAATCCAGCTCATCGAACAGGATACATTCGTCGCTTAGTCCGCAGCGGGATTTAAGGGTTCTTACTCCGTCACGGGTATCGGTAGCGGGCTTTGTAAGCAAAGCTTTTTGTCCTCGTTCCGAATAGTTATACTTGACCATAATTGCCTGTGCGGTTTTCGACGAGCTCATTGCGCCGTACCGAAAGTAGAGCTTAGCCATCTTTCCCTCCTAATAATTGCTCATACTATTATAGCACAAATGCGGAGGATTGCAAGAGTTCCTCCGCACTGTCATCAAGCGGCAGCCGATAATTTACCTACTGCCTTTATCATAAGGTATTCCCTCTGCTTTAGGCGCACGTGATTTTGCCGAAGTAAACGCAAGCACGACCATGGTAGCAACATAGGGGAAGATGTTATAAACAACCTTGGGGATATTAAGGTTGTACAAGAACGGGATAAGAACGATGGAATTGGCAAGCTGTCTGAGGAAAGCGAAGAACAGAGCCGCAAGGAAGATTCTTACGGGTTTCCACTGACCGAATATCATAACAGCCAAAGCCAGGAAACCGAATCCTGCGACGCCGGTATGACCGTTACAGTTTCCGTCCATTACGCCGACAGCGTAAGCGAAACCGCCCAAGCCGCCGAGCAGACCTGAAATCGACACGCCGGCATATCTCATCTTAAATACATTAATGCCGACGGAATCGGCTGCTTGCGGATGCTCACCGCAGGCACGCAGTCTCAGTCCGAATTTGGTTTTATACAGCAAAATCGTAGCAATAACAAGCAGGACAATACCGATATAGACGGTAAGGTAAGTCTTTTTAAAGAAAAGCTCACCGATTACGGGGATATCACCAAGTACCGGAATACTCTGAATATAGAAGCTGGTTGAAGTTGTAATACCGTCGCTCATAAAGAACATCTTGCTTACAAGAAGAACCATAGCGGGAACGAGCAAATTCATAGCCGTTCCGACGATAGTCTGATCCGCCTTCATATTGACAGCGGCAAACGAAAGTGCAAGCGAATAGACAGCACCCGCTAAACCTGCGACCAACAAAGCAATAAGCAGAATAAGCTGAGGATTCATGCTTGTGACTTCAAGGTAATGAGTGGTGAGACAACCGAAGAAAGCACCGAAAAGCATAATACCTTCAAGAGCAAGGTTAATAACACCGCTGCGTTCCGCAAACATACCGCCTAAAGCCGTAAGCAGAAGCGGAATGGCGACGGGCAAAGTATTTTGAACCAAAAATACGACAATATCCATTATGCTTTATCCCCCTCATTATTTACTTTATCATCGACACTGCAAGCCACCTTCGGGTCGGGCATGGAAGCAGATTTTTTATATTTCTTTTTCTTACTTACGAACTCACGCACTACCATGGCGAAAGCGGAGAAGTAAATAATGAATGCAAGCATGACATCGATAATTTCGGGTTTATAGGCAACAGCGGCAGTTCCGCCTCTTTGAACATAGGAGACGAATATAGCCGAAAATACGATACCGATGGGATGAGAGCAACCCAGCAGTGCAACTGCAATACCATTAAAGCCTTCGTTTCTTATTACGTTTATGGGTTCATAAGTTACACTTGAGCCTGCAACGGTTGAAGGAGCTAACATATAAAGCGCACCGCCGAGACCTGCAAGCGCACCTGCAATCATCATGGTAAGGATGATGTTTCTTTTGCTGTTCATTCCTGCATATCTTGCTGCGTTTTTATTGAATCCGGTTGCACGCAGTTCGTAGCCGAAGGTAGTTTTCATAAGAACGAAGTACAATATGACGGCAAGGACAAGAGCGATAATAATACCGATATTCAGGTTTCCGCTTCCCGGGAAAAGCTGAGGAAGTTGAGCGGACTCGGGTATGTACTGGGTCCTTGCTTTAATCGCCAGATACATTGTTGAGTTGTTACTGACGAGGTAGTCCACGACATACATTCCGATATAATTGAACATGATGGATGTTATTACTTCGTTGATATTGAGTAAAGCCTTAAAGATACCGGGAATTGCACCCCAGATTGAACCGAAAACGGCTGCAACCAGGCAAGCGACAATCCAGCTAAACGGAGCGGGTAGCGGAGTCATAAACGAAACGAACAGAGCGGCAAAGATGCCCATGGTAAACTGACCCGAAGCTCCGATATTGAACAGTCCCATTTTATAAGCGAAGCCTACCGAAAGACCCGTCATGATGATGGGGGTAGCGTAATAAAGCACATCGTTTATTCTTGATACACCTTTTGTAAGAACGGTATAAAAGCCCGTAAATGCATCCGCCGGTGAAGCCGCAAGCATAACAATAAAGCCGAATACAAGACCTATTGCGATGGCAACAAGGGACGGGAGGATGCTCAATATAAACGGTTTAAATTTTTTTTCAAAGAAATTCATATCTACACCTCATTACCGACATTTGCACGTTTACTGCCCGACATATACAGACCGATTTCTTTTACGTCAGCCTTTTTCGGGTCAAGTTCGCCCACTATTTCGCCGCCATGCATGACGAGGATTCTGTCTGCAAGGTTCATAACCTCATCGAGTTCGAAGGAGACCAGCAACACTGCCTTCCCTTCGTCACGTTCACGGACGATACATTCGTGGATATATTCAATTGCACCAACGTCAAGACCTCTTGTCGGTTGAACGGCGATAAGCAGTTTATGTTCCCTGTCCATTTCCCTTGCGACGATTGCCTTTTGCTGATTACCGCCCGACATGCTGCGCACGACCGATGCCGAACCTTCACCGCTTCTGACGTCATATTGAGCTATAAGTTTATCGGAATAATCGAGAATTTCCTTTTCTTTGATTATGCCGTGATTTGAGAAATCGCTTTGCCAATAACGTTGCAGAACCATATTATCGGAAAGGGAGAAATCAAGAACCAGACCGTGTTTATGCCTGTCCTCGGGGATATGGCTCATACCGAGCTTACTGCGTTTTCTGATATTCGCACGTGAAATATCGACATCAGACAGGAAGATTTTACCCGAATTAAGCTTATCAAGACCCGTAATTGCGGAAACAAGTTCGGACTGACCGTTGCCGTCAATACCTGCGATACAAACGATCTCACCCGAACGAACGTTGAAAGAAACATCTGATACCGCGTTTTTACCTTTATGAATTTTTGAGGCAACGGAGATATTTTGAACCTTGAGAACGGTTTCTCCGGGGTTAGCGTCACCCTTTTCGACTTTAAGGCGAACGTCTCTGCCGACCATCATTCTGCTGAGCTGTTCGGGGGAGGAATCCTTAACATCGACAGTACCGACGCATTTACCCTTACGCAAAACGGTGCAACGATCCGCAACCTGCATAATTTCATTAAGCTTATGAGAAATAAAGAGAATCGACTTACCTTCATTTGCAAACGAGCGGATAATATCCATTAGCTCGGCAATTTCCTGAGGGGTAAGGACTGCGGTAGGCTCATCGAAAATAAGCACTTCATTTTCCCTATAGAGCATTTTAAGTATTTCTGTACGCTGCTGCATACCTACCGAAATATCCTCGATTATCGCATCGGGGTCAATATGAAGTCCGTATTTTTCGCTCAAAGCGGTTACTTTATCTCTTGCCTCATCGACATTCAGAAAACCGCCCTTATTCGGTTCAACACCCAAGATGATATTTTCGAGTACCGAAAAACATTCCACCAGTTTAAAGTGCTGATGAACCATGCCAATGCCCAGTGCCGTAGCATCGTTGGGATTGTTGATTTCGACGGGTTTACCGTTCATACGGATTTCGCCCTCATCGGGGTTATAAAGTCCGAAAAGAACGCTCATGAGCGTACTTTTACCGGCTCCGTTTTCACCGAGCAAAGCATGAATTTCACCTTTTCTTAAAGTAAGAGTGATATCATCATTGGCGACTATACCCGGGAAGCGTTTGGTAATGTGGAGCATTTCTATTATGTTGTTTTCCACTTAGCACCTTTCCTTTCTGCAAGCTGCATTTCATAGCCAAGCTCACTTCGAATCAAATAAGTTTGGCTATGAAAGCATACATTTTACGAACAAGCCCTGTAATATGTTTTAATATGCTTTGGGGGAAGGGTTTCCCCTTCCCCTTTATTTGCGTAAAGCTGTTTAATTACTGAACGCACTCAATGCCGACATGAGTAATGCCGAGACCCTGAACGAGTTCATCTGCGGTTGCATAACCGTCTGCATTTTCGATGGTTATGGTTCTGATGGGAGCGACGTCACCGTTGACGAGCTTAGCAAAAACGGTTTCGTAAGCGGTCATATCGAAAGAATTGAATCTGTCGAAAGCATTTGCGTTTTCGTCGCCGATAACGGTTGTGGGCAGACCTACGCCGTTATTTGAAGCATTGAAGTAGGTAGTCTTTGCGGCATAAACGGTTTCGAAGTCATTTGTTTCGTAGATTGACTTGAGAACAGCCTGAACGGAAGCTGCAAGACCCTTGGTTGCGGAGGTGATAACGGTTTCACTGTCATATCTCTGGTCAACGTCAACGCCGATTACCTTTTTATCTGCTTCGGCAGCTGCTGCCATGACGGATTTACCTACACTACCGCCGCAAGCGAAGATAACTTCAACGCCCGACTGATACATAGCGGCAGCGGTAGCTTTGTTCTGGTCATTTTCTGCGAAGTCACCGGTGTAGTGATACTTAACGGTGATATCTTCTGCGGTGAGACCGAGTTCATTTGCAGCATCTTCAATACCCTGGAGATAGCCGTAACCGAAAGCCTGAACAGCGGGAACAGCCATACCACCCATGAAACCGAGCGAACGATAGCCGTCAACTACTGCGGCATAACCTGCAAGGTAACCGGACTGCTCTTCGGCATACATGATGGAAGCGGTATTTGTCTTTGTCTCATAGGTTGTGTAGTCTGCTGTATGAGGCTGACCGTCGAGGATGATGAACTTAACATCGGGATACATGGTCTGAGCTTCATAAACAGAGGGCTCAAAGAGGTAACCGGGGCAAACAACAACCTTAGCACCGGACTCTACAGCAAGTTTAATAGCTGCGAGGTATGCTTCGTCGGTTGCATCTTCGGGCTTATAGTACTTATGGCTGATTTCATTTGCTTCAGCATAAGCGACAACGCCTTCCCAAGCGCCCTGATTAAAGCTCTTGTCATCGATATTACCCTTATCGGTGATGAGGGCAATTTCATAGGAACCTGTTCCGCATGCGAAAACGAAGGGAACGAGCATGAGTGCTGCAAGCAGAACTGCAAGCAATTTTTTCATTTTTTTATCCTCCTGGATTATTTATCGAGTCAAGCTCGATTATTCTTCACTATTATACCAAATAAATCGATAAAAGGGAATACCTTTTTTATAATTTCGCCATTGAGCGGACATATTGTTTGTAAAAGTTTCGAGTTAATTCGCTCACAGATGCATTTTTGTGGCATAAAGGGCAAAAATATTATTGCCAAAAGGCGAATAAATAGCTTATAATGATGTGAAACATCCATAATAGGATGTAGCGGAGTTAAAATCACGGAGGTAAGTTTGTTCGGTTATATCAAGCCCAATGTTCCGACATTGCGCATTTGCGATAAAGAGCGATATGATTGTTACTATTGCGGTTTATGTCGTTGCATCGGTAAAGAATACGGAATAGCCGCAAGGATGTGTTTAAACTACGACTGCACGTTTCTTGCAATCATGCTTGCATCCGTTTGCGATGACAAACTCAAATCCGAGCCGAAGCATTGTCCGTTCAATCCGCTGGGAAAGAAAAAGGGCATGATAACCGAATATTCATCTGCGATGAAATTTTCGGCAGCGGCGGCGGTTATCCTTGCGTTTTACAAACTTGAGGACAATGTGCATGACGGAAAGCCTTTATATAAAGCGGCGGAGCTACCTTTAATCGGAGCATACAAAAAAGCATCGAAGGAATATAAATGCCTTGACGAGGTGATAAGGTTAAACCTTGATGAGCTTTCCGCCATTGAGCGGCGTAAAGAAACATCTGCCGATATTCCCGCAAATGCGTTCGGGAAATTACTGGCGCAGATCATGGAGCTTGCAGCGTCGGATGAGACAACAAGACGGATTTTCGGCGAGATAGGCTTTCATATCGGGAGGTTTATTTATCTGATAGATGCGTTTGAAGATAGGGAAAAGGATGAAAAAAATTCACTTTACAATCCCTTCGTCTTATCGGGCAGCAGCGACGAGGATGCGATTTTTTTGATGGAGATATCCGTCAATTATGCCATAGACGCATTGGTACTACTTGATATAAAGCATGAACGTGCAATTATCGACAACATAATAACGGAAGGGTTGTTTGCCGCAATGGACAAACTTACCCATAAAAAATTGAAAGGAAAAGAATAAATGAACCCTTATGAGGTTTTGGGGGTAAGCGAGAGCGCAACGGACGAAGAAGTACGTTCCGCATACCTGAAGCTTGTAAAAAAATATCATCCCGACAAGTACGTAAATAATCCGCTGGCTGACCTTGCGACAGAGAAGCTCAAGCAGATAAACGAAGCATATGACACGATAACAGCGCAGCGTGCGGGAAAGAAGTCATCCTCGGGGAACTATGACACTTCCGCACAAAACAGCGGTTATTCCGGTGAATATGCAAATGAATTCAATACCGTTCGCAGCTACATCAACTCCGGAAATCTTGAAATGGCGTCAAGAACGCTTGACAAGATTCCCGCACATAATGCCGAATGGAATTATCTGTACGGACTTGTGTACTTCCGCACAAACAGATTTTCATATGCCAAGTCCTGTTTTGAGACCGCAATTGCCATGGATCCGAACAATGCCGAATACAGACGTGCATACGATATGCTTATCAGGCATGGCAATCGGAACTATCACTCAAGGCAATACGGGGACGGAATTAATAATGAATGTGACACGGCATGCAGCGTCTGCTCAACGATATGGTGTTTGGATTCATGTTGCAGTTGTCTGTGCCGGGGATAAAAAAGGAGCTGTGGTGAAATGAGAAATGTATCGTCAACCACAAAATTTACGCTTGCGGCGATGAGTACCGCATTAAGCACACTTATTCTTTATGTGGCATCGGTTACGGGCATATCAAAGCTTGCGGCATTATTTGCGGCATCATTGTTTTTAAGAATACCAATCGAAGAAAAAGGAGGTGTTTTTTACGGCTTCTTAAGTTATGTGGCAACTTCTTTATTGGCACTGTTATTGACTGCCGATAAGAAATTCGCCCCGGCATATGTACTTTTCTTCGGACTTTACGCCTTTGTGCAGTACGGAATAAACAGATTAACCGACAACAAACTCGTATCGTTTATTCCGAAATTTTTCAGTTGCAATTTTTTAATCATGCTTTGCATTTGGGTAATCGGAAGTGTAATGAAAATCGGACTGAGCCTACCGGAATCAATAGCCCGATTCAAGCTCAGTCTCGGAATAATCATCGCATTGACGGAAGTAGTCATCATTGTGGGAATAGTTCTATACGATTTTTGTGTTAAAGTTTACACAAAGCATATACGCAAAGTGCTTGTTAAACGTGACTGACGGAATTAAAATTCATAATAATAACAGTTGATTCACACAGCTCGGATTCGGTTAAAACCAACTCATCCGAGCTGATTTTATTGATCTTCCAATTATTTTTCGCTGTGTCAATGAAAGTTTCTATGCCGTCAAGTTTAAAGCTCAACATGGGATTATTATAATGCATCGGGATTACGATTTTAGGTTTAACCATGTTCATTAAATCAACGGCTCCGTTTGCATCGATTGTATATATGCTTCCTATCGGAACGAGCATAACATCGATTTTACCCAAAGAATCGACAGTTTTGCTATCAAGCTTTTCACCGATATCTCCGCAGTGCAAGACCCTGATTCCGTCTATTTCAAAGATGAACATCCTGTTCTCACCTCTTAAAGCACCCGAACATTCGTCATGGAAGCATTTTACGCAGTTTATCGACACATCCTTTACCGTCAAAACGGAGTCGGAATTAATAATTATCGAATTATCTGCGACGGTTTCCGTATAATTATGGTCATGATGCGCATGACTTACAGTGACCGCATCCACGTCAAGGGGTGGAAGCTTATAGAGGGTATCGGGTGAGAAGGGATCCGTCAAAATCCTTGTTCCGCACGAACTTGTAAGCAAAAAGCAAGAATGACCGAGCCATTTAATTTTCATCTTTTCCTCCTGATGATATTAAAATTTCATTAATAAAAGCAGCTAAGAAGGCTGCACAGTTTGAATCGAACGAGTGCGCCCGTTGCAGTGCATCACAAACGAGTGCAATTATCATATCAAAAAGTCGTTTACGTTTTATTTCGTTTACTTCTTCCATTGCGGCAAGCGCAAGGATTAAAGCTTTACGTTGTTTATCCGACAGCGGCAATCTGCGGCGGCATCGTGCATATGCGGCAAGCCTTGCATGGACGTATTCAGCCGAATCGGGAACGGAAAAACTATTCGCCGCCTCGCCTATCGGCATACGAGATTTAAGCTTATCGGCAATCGCCAAAAGCAGTTCATCACCGAGATAAAAATTAACATAGTCATTTATAACGGTTATATTCGCAAATACCGATACTTCCCTATCATCGATTGACAGCATGGGATTTTTGTTCTGCGTATGCGAAACAGATTTATTTTCGGCTATACGGCAACACAAATCGGGAGCGTTCGGTGCTTGAATAAGTCTGAGCGGAATTTTAACATCATTCACCGAAAAATCATCACCCATGGCTTTACACGCACATTGGCATATGGTACTGAAATAGTTATGCTGCGCCACAAACGCTCCTCACTTTTAGGTAAAATGTAAACA
>CAYPXV010000045.1:0-11452 GCA_964414925.1 uncultured Clostridium sp.
ACATCGGATCTCTGGATACCGCGGAGAAGAGCACCGATGTTATCGCCTGCGATAGCCTGATCGAGGAGCTTACGGAACATTTCGACGCCGGTAACGACGGTCTTCTGGGTTTCCTTAAGACCAACGATCTGAACGGGGTCATTTACCTTAACAACGCCGCGCTCAACACGACCGGTAGCAACGGTACCACGACCGGTGATGGTGAATACGTCTTCAACGGGCATAAGGAAGGGCTTATCGGAAGCACGCTCGGGTTCGGGAATGTAAGCGTCAACAGCATCCATAAGTTCGAAGATGCACTGGCACTCGGGAGTTTCCTTTGCATTCTTGCCTGCGGTAAGTGCTTCGAGAGCACGGAGAGCGGAACCCTTGATGATGGGGATATCATCGCCGGGGAAGTCGTAGCTGGAGAGCAGCTCACGGATTTCCATTTCAACAAGCTCAAGGAGCTCTTCGTCATCAACCTGGTCAACCTTGTTCATGAATACAACGATGTAAGGAACGCCAACCTGACGTGCAAGCAGGATGTGCTCACGGGTCTGGGGCATGGGACCGTCTGCTGCGGAAACGACGAGGATAGCACCGTCCATCTGTGCAGCACCGGTGATCATGTTCTTAACATAGTCAGCGTGACCGGGGCAGTCAACATGAGCATAGTGACGATGATCGGTCTCATATTCAACGTGTGCGGTGTTGATGGTTATTCCGCGTGCCTTCTCTTCGGGTGCCTTATCGATTTCATCATAGCGCATTGCAGCAGCCTGACCCTGCTGGGACAGTGCCATGGTGATAGCTGCGGTAAGGGTGGTCTTGCCGTGGTCAACATGGCCGATGGTGCCGATGTTAACATGGGGTTTAGTTCTTTCAAACTTTTGCTTTGCCATTGTTATATTCCTCCTAATGGAATGTAGTTAATAGTTTTACTTTGTTATTATAGCCTATGCCGCTTTTTTTTGCAAGCATCGGACAATAGATATATTGCGATTTTTTCAATTTTAAGCTGAAAATCTCATCTATTTTAGTATATAATGCCAAGAATTTTCGGGACGAGGTTCTTAGCGACTTCCTCATAGTGGTCAAAGTGCATCGAGAACGTGCCTCTGCCCTTTGTAGCCGACCTCAAATCGGTAGCATAGCCGAACATTTCTTTAAGCGGAACCAGAGCGGTAATGCACTGCTGAGAACCGGAGCGCATATCGGTATTTTGAATCTGACCTCGTCTTGAATTGAGGTTGCCGATTACGTCACCGAGATACTCATCGGGAACGACGATTTCGCAGTTCATAAAGGGTTCGAGCAACACGGACTCACCTTTTTCGCAGGCATCTCTGAAAGCAAGACTTCCGGCAATCTTATAAGCCATTTCGCACGAATCGGTTTCGTTGACACTACCGCCGACTAAAGTTGCGGAGAAGTCTATTACCTCATAACCACCGAGTGCGCCGCTTGCGCTTGCCTCACGAACACCCTGTTCGACAGCATCAACATATTCCGTCGGAAGCACATCTTCGGAAACTTTATTTTCAAAGACAATGCCGCTGAGGGGTTTGCCCGGGGCAAATTCCACGATACAATGTCCGAATATGCCTTTTGCGGTACCTGCCGGTCTTGTATAAAGACCGACGGAGCGAACTTGTTTTGTAATCGTTTCACGGTAAGCGACCTGAGGTTTACCGACACGGCACTCAACCTTGAACTCACGAATGAGCCTGTCAACGATTATATCGAGATGCAGCTCACCCATGCCGGCGATAATGGTCTGTCCTGTTTCGGCATCGGAATATGTCCTGAACGTCGGGTCTTCTTCCGAAAGCCTGTTAAGTGCCTGAGCAAGTTTTTCCTGTCCTGCTTTGGTTTTGGGCTCTATGGCGATTTTAATTACCGGTTCGGGGAAATCCATCGACTCCATAAGAAGGGGTCTTTGTTCGCTTGTAAGCGTTTCACCGGTAACGGTTTCCCTAAGTCCCACAAATGCGACTATATCTCCCGCACAAGCCTGTTCAATCTCGGTTCGACTGTTAGCATGCATAAGCAGAATTTTGGTGATTCTCTCACGCTTATTCTTGCTGCAATTGATAACGGTTGAACCTACCTTTACCGTACCCGAGTAGACTCTGCAAAATGCAAGCTTTCCGACAAAGGGATCGCTGACGATTTTGAAGGCCAATGCCGCAAACGGTTCATCGTTAGTGCTTGAAACCTCGATATTGCTCTCACCGTCACGGCTCATCGCCGAAACGGGAGGAATATCCAAAGGTGAGGGCAGATAATCGACGATTGCATCGAGCAAGGGCTGAACACCCTTGTTTTTGTAACTCGAACCACAGCATACGGGAACGGCATGGTTTGCGATTGTAGCGGATCTGATTGCATTTTTCAGCATTTCAACGGGGATATCCTCACCCTCGAGATAGAGCATTGTGAGTTCCTCATCCTCATCCGCAACCGCTTCAATGAGATCGTTTCTTGCTTGCTGCGCCGATTCCAGCATTTCCTCCGGTATCGGCTCTATGCGAATATCTTCGCCTTCCTCATCGTAGTAGATTTCCGCATTCATATTTACAAGGTCAATAACACCTTTGAATTCGGACTCCGCACCGATGGGGAGTTGAATGGCGGCAGGTAAAGCACCGAGCCTGTCACGCATCATAGCCATTACGTTATCAAAGTCCGCACCAACTATGTCCATTTTGTTAACATAGGCAATGCGGGGAACATGATACCTTTCCGCCTGATGCCAAACAGTTTCGCTCTGGGATTCAACTCCGCCCTTTGCGCAAAACACCGCAACCGCTCCGTCAAGGACTCTCAGAGATCTTTCAACCTCAACGGTGAAGTCAACATGACCCGGAGTATCGATAATATTTATACGATGTTCACGCCAATAAGTAGTTGTAGCGGCGGAGGTAATGGTTATGCCTCTTTCACGCTCCTGCTCCATGTAATCCATGGTAGCGGCACCTTCGTGTACCTCTCCTATACGATGGATTTTACCGGTATAGTAAAGAATACGCTCGGTAGTGGTGGTTTTTCCCGCATCGATATGTGCCATGATACCTATATTTCTGGTAAGCTCAAGCGGGGTTTTTTCGGACATACGAGAACCTCCTTTCCGCAGAATCGTTTAGCGAACGCAATGTTCGACAGATAGAAATCGCAATCGGGCGATTAATATCTGAAGTGTGCGAAAGCCTTGTTGGCTTCTGCCATCTTGTGGACGTCTTCCTTCTTCTTGAAAGCGGAGCCCTGCTGATTTGCTGCATCCATGATTTCGGCAGCAAGTCTTTCCTGCATGGTTCTCTCACTCCTGTTACGGGAGTAAGTTACGAGCCAACGCAGTCCGAGGGTCTGGCGACGCTCGGGGCGAATCTCGATAGGTACCTGATAGGTAGATCCGCCGATACGACGAGCCTTAACTTCAAGAACGGGCATAACGTTGTTCATGGCCTCCTGGAATACTTCGAGGGGGTCACGACCTGTTTTGTTACGAACGATGTCAAATGCGCCGTAGCATGCCTTCTGGGCAGTACCGCGTTTGCCGTCGAGCATAACCTGATTGATGAGCTTAGTTACAAGCTTGCCGCCGTAAATAGGATCATCAAGAACTTCCCTTTTAGGGACGGAACCTCTCCTGGACATAATTTACCTCCTATTACTTCTTGGGACGCTTTGCGCCGTAACGGCTGCGAGCCTGCATACGCTTTGCAACGCCGGATGCGTCAAGCGCACCGCGGATGATGTGATAACGTACACCGGGAAGATCTCTTACTCTGCCGCCTCTGATAAGAACGACGGAGTGCTCCTGAAGGTTATGTCCGATACCGGGGATATAGCCGGTACCTTCGAGACCATCGGTAAGACGAATACGAGCGATTTTACGAAGCGCGGAATTCGGCTTCTTAGGTGTCAGCGTGCGGACAGCCGTGCATACGCCACGGCGTTGAGGGCACTGCTTCAAAATGGGGGAATTGGATTTATACTTTACCTGTTCCCTACCCTTTCTGACCAACTGGTTTATTGTGGGCATGAAAGTTCTCCTTAATAATTTTTAGTTTGAATATATATATAAGAAAATCCCTGCAACCACTTTATAGGGATGTTTTCCGCAAATTTGCACGCAAAATGAGGATGCCTACGCATCCACACTATCACATGCTGAATTATAATACCACCGTTGTCAAGCCGTGTCAAGCTATATTTTTTGTTTTTTTATGCGAATTTAATCGTTTTAAAGTATTTTTAACTCTTTTCATCCGACTCAACGTCCTGACTTTTTTTCAAAAACTCACGACGAATATATTTAAAGGTTTTTTCTTCCCCCTCATCTCTCAGCATGACAAGCAACCTTTCAAGTTCACGTGCCGTATCGGGATGCATTTTGTTCTTCGCTCCGCCCCTGTCGAAATACTCAAAAGCGGAAGCATCGGTATAGTCTTTTCCTTTATAGACCTTACATGCGCCCACCCTGTCGCAAAACATTTCAACGAGATACTTTTTCGGCATGGGCACCGGGGACATTTTATGCGTTTTAGGGTCGTAATCCGTCCAGTATTCAAAGTGGTGTTTATTTCTTCCCTTATGGTGCATCCACGCTCTTGAATAACCGTAGTCCGCACGTTCAAGTTCGTTCGGGCTTTTAACGCCGCCGGCATAATGCCTGACGCTCGTAATAAACTCCTCGGGAGAAAACTTTGAACTGTCATGCCAAAAGCCCTGCCACGGTATTCCGGCGCGGCAACAATGTACAAAAACCGTACTTCTGTGTTTCGTCACCGTCTTTAAATGACCCCATAATTTATTCATGGATTTATTTCTCCGATTTCCTTTTTAATTTTGAAAAGAATTTGAATAGTCTGTTTTTCCTTTCGTAACGAACGGACGGAACGACCGACACAATCTCTATATTCTTTTCCTTTGCTCTCTGATTTGTCCAATCACCCAGCAGGCGATACAGCACTGCCGTAATCGGAACGGCGAACAGCAGACCGATTATGCCGAATAAACCGCCGAAAACGATTATTGCCGCCATGACCCATGCGCTTGATAAACCCACGGCATCGCCGACGACGAGCGGATAGGTTATGTTATTGTCAATCTGCTGAACAACGATCACCAAAAGTATAAACCACACGGCATTCAGCGGTTCACCCGGGGACGACATGAGGATTATAAACGCACCGGGTACCGTGCTTAGCCACGGACCCAATATGGGAATCATGGCAAACAGACCGATAATCAAGCTTATCATCTCGGGGAACGGCATTTTCATCAGGCGCATACCGATGTAACAGCCTATTCCGATAAGGAGACTGCTTATAATCTGACCTCCGAAATAGCCCCTGAAAGTCTTGTTCGTAAACGAACAGATATCGAGTATCCTTCCTGCGCTGTCCTCGGAAAACACGGCACAGATAAGCCTTCTGGTCTGCGCAAGCAAACGATGCTTATCGATTAAAAGATAAACGCTCAAACCGAAAGCAAGCACTATATCCGCAATAATTCCGACAGCACTGAAGGTATAGTTGAGAAGTTTCGGAACAACACCGATAAGCCAAGCCCGGATATCGTCCATTGCTTCGCCGAGTTTAGTCGCAGCATCCTCACTCAGCTCAATGCTCGACCATGTTTTCTCTATCCACTCAACCGTCGCTTCATAATAGGAATCGAAATTATCGACAAGAATTCCGACGCTGTCACCGACTTTCGGAATTACCATGCACAGCATGAATGTAATCAAGCCTATAATCAACAGGTACGAACAGACTACCGAAATTAAATAGATTCTGCGTTGTGACTTTCTGTCCTTCTTCTTACCTATGAACATACGTTCCATACATGTTGCCGGAAGATTGACCAGGTACGCAAACGCAATCCCCAAAAAAATCGGGGTAAGCACCGACATTACAGCTCCAAGTGCATTTCTCACCGTCTGAAGATGTTCAAGCAGCATATAAACAAGTATGCCGACAATCACGACAATCAACGGACCTTTTACCGATTTCAAGTCGGATTTTAATTTATCCATTATACTCCTCTTTATTGCGGCAAATCGAGTTTTTCACGAACGAACGCAGCCGCCATCTGCGCCGCAATAACGTTTTTCCCACCCTCGATTACGCAAATATCACTGACTTTACGGTACTTATCGGCAACGGCGTCAAAGGCGGGCTTCACCGTCTCCATGTACTGCCTGCAAACATCCAACGCTTCCCTGCCCCGCTCACGCACGTCACGCCTTATTCTGCGTATCAGACAAACATCCGAATCAACATCCACGAAGAATTTAATATCCATAAGATGTATCAATCTTTCCTCCGCAAATGTATGAATACCCTCGACAATCAGCACCTCGGGCGGACTTATACGATTCTTTGAATCGTTGCGCCTGTGTCTGTCGAAATCGTAACGTTTTTCGGTGATGGATTTACCGTTCTTCAAAGCAATCAAGTCCGCATAGAACTCATCCAGCGCAAATGATGTGGGTTGGTCGTAATCGAGCAAACTGCGCTGCTCAAAATCAAGCTCCGGGTGATCAAGGTAATAACAGTCCATTGAAAGTATCTTCGCACGTTCTACGAGCCTATTTGCTATGTTTTTTGCAAGAGTTGATTTCCCGCTGCCGCTTGCGCCGCAAATACCGATTATTAGCATATGCCTTCTCCGTAATTATAATCCTTCTATTGCTTCTTTATTGCTTTGTCCTGTACTGCGGACGTCTGAAATAGATAAACTGTCCTCCGCAATTGCTGACAACAACGTTATTATATGTAGGTGTGCAGTGTGCAATCAGCGGTTCTCCGTTTTCATCAAAGGCAACTACTATCCCGACATGATTACCTTTTGTACCCGGGTATCTGTTTATAAAGACGATATCGCCAAGCTCCGCCTCCGACTTTTCTATCTCCTTTGACTTTTCCCACTGGTTCCATGTACCCTCTCCGATGCTCTTGCTCATTTGCTGAGGTGTTGCACCGGTTTGAATAAAGCACCAACTTACATAGCCCGAGCAATCAAGTCCGAACGGCTGAATCGTACCGCTTGTCTCGCTTCCGTCGTTCTCAACAAGCGTGGGTTCTCCCCATTTCGGATCCCATCCTATCGCCGAACTCTTTCCGCCCCAGAAATAATTAACCTTTCCCACAAGTGACAATGCCGACTCGACAAATGCCTTTTGAATATCGTCCGCATAGACATTGTTTTTAGTGTATTCGCTTACCTTATCATCTTCGATAAGAACATATTCTTCTCTTTCACGGCAGTTGTCTATCATCAATGCCGCCACGCACACGGAAATTAATAGACATAAGGCGATTATAACTAACGATGTTCGTATGTTTTTTACTTTCCTTTTCAACTTTTTACCGTCTCCGTATGTTTTTTACATTATACATCGTCTTGTCCTTTACCGCAAGGGTTAAATCCCAAACCTCACATCCTTGACGATTTCGTTCAATCGTGGTATATTAAACGCAAAGCAAAATCTTATTACATGGACTTGAAAAAAGAGGACCAGATGAAGCGTATTTATTATCCTGTCATCGATGCAATGACGTACATGCTGAATGCGGTAAACGGCGTTAATATTGACGAACAACTTCGAAAATACCTGTCACGCCAAAGCACCACACCCGAAAATGCTCGGCAAACACTGAAAAACATAATTAAATTGGTTAAATTAATCCGTTCGGAATTTAAGCCCGACTTAGACTCCGCAAGATTTTATTTTTCCATGGATTTAGGTTCGGAAAATACCGTCCCGAGTCTAAACACCGGGGCATCACTGTTAACGACATGGCTTGTGAACTTTTCACCCGATACACCTCGCATCGATGAAATTATTTCCGAACGACATGCCCTCAGTAAAAAGCAAAGACTTCTTATCTTCTGCTCAAGCGGACTGTTTTCCGAAGTGAGCAACGATTACCTGTTTAAAATAGTCGAAAGCAAGGATGAATCCGAATTTCGCAAACTGGTTGCAAGCACGAACACATCGAAACAATCTAAAGAAAAGATACTGGATTTATACTTTAATTTTGATGACCATGTGGTTCGAATGCTCAATATGCTCAGTCCTATTGTCGATATTATAAGCCGAAACTCATTTTTATTCAAAGGCAATATGGAACGTGTATGCGGATTTTTCGAAGATGACGCTCTGTTTCGCAAATTCATCTTCAACAGTTGCGGTTTGGTAATACCTCCCGATGCCGAATTTAACGTATATGTAAATCTTTTCGAACCGATGGATTTATCCGTTCGAGAAGTGCTTGCAGGGCGTTTTGATATCTACGTGGGCATAGCGTTCGGACAGGTATCCGATTTTGTCGATAACGATATCAATTATCCTCCTGCCAAGATTTCCGAAATTTCGAAATCCCTGTCGGAAAGTCTGCGTTTCGGTATTCTATGCGAAATATGCAAGCATTCCCTTTACGGTCCCGAAATTGCGGAGAAGTTCTCCCTTTCGCCCGCCATGGTCGCCTATCATATGAGCAAGCTTTCCATGAGCGGACTTATTACTACATCGATTAAGGATGGAAAAGGGTTTTACAGCGCAAACACACAAAATATCGATACCTTTTTAAGGAGTCTTAATTCCATGCTGGTTCCTGTCGATACGCAGTCCGAATGATATAAATCCTTTTTTTACTCACTTTTGCTTGCGTGTAACTTTTTTGCGTGGTATAATGCAAATATGGATAAAAAGTATACAACATACCTGCTCAAAAAAAAGAGCATCTTCACGTTGATTGCCGTTGTAATGGCGGCAATTTCCATGGTCGTGCGGATCGTTTATTACAGCTTGCCGCTTGAGGGTGCGGATGGCGTAAGTTCGACATGGCACGTCTTTCTACTGGTGGTAATTCCCTGCATTTCATGTGCATGGTTTATCTATACGCTTATAAGATATGCCTCCGCGCATCGTCTGTACAAGACGGCGATGCCGCTGTTTTTGTTTGCGATATTCTCGATTTCAAGAAGTATCATACTCTTTAAGCGGGCTCAAATATTAACAAGTCCGTTAATGCTTGTTTTATCCATCCTTTTAATTACAAGCTTTGCGATAATCTACAGGCTTACCGTAAACCCCGGTGGATTTAGGCACAGAACAACTTCTTGCGTACTCGGTCTTGCTTTATTAATAGCACGCTTTGCGGTAACGTTTCGATTGATTTTCGCTCAATCGAAGGATCTTGTTTCCATACTGCCCGAACTAAGTTCCCTGCTGCTGCTTTGTGCATATGTAATAATCCTGTTTGTTATGACCAAAGTTACGGGCGACAGACCCTTCCCGATGGCAGGTGACAGACCCGACGGAAGAAGGCTCAGAAGTTTAAGTCCCATAACAGGCGTTGCCGTTTACATCATGCCCGACAGAAACGGCGCAAGCAATTTATTCAAGGATTGTTTCGAATGTTCCAATGCGGAAAAATACATTCGAGAAAAACGTGAAAAAGGACTTGTAAATTTCGGCTATACGCATCTTATTCTTGCCGCTTATGTCAGAACCGTAAGTCAGCGTCCCGGCATAAACAGGTTCGTTTCGGGACAGAAGGTTTATTCGAGAGGTCATGATGTTGAAGTATCCATGGCTGTTAAGAAGGCAATGGCAACAGACGGCGAAGAAACCATAATCAACATTCATTTTGATGTCAACGACACCGCAGAAGATGTTTACCGCAAATTCAACGAACAGCTTGAAGCTGCCAAAGCGTCCGAGGAGCTTGACAGCAAATTTGACAGCGTAGCCGGAATACTCAATCTTATCCCCGGTGTGCTTATGAAATTCACCGTATGGGTTCTCAAAGTTTGCGATTATTTCGGATGGCTTCCCAAGTTTCTTCTTCAGGTAAGCCCTTTCCATGCATCCGGTTTTATAACAAGCATGGGCTCGCTGGGCATACCGCCCATCTATCACCATCTTTATGATTTCGGCAATATTCCCGTTTTCCTTGCATTCGGCATCAAGCGCAGGGTAAACGAGCTGCAAGCCGACGGAAGTGTTCAGCAGAAAAAGTACATCGATTTCTCCGTCGTTACCGACGAAAGAATCTGTGACGGATTCTATTTCGCTTCCGCATTTAAAATTACCAAGCGTTACCTGAATAATCCGGAACGTCTCGATGTTGCTCCGGAAGAAATTACGGAGGATGTGGATTGATGAATAAAACAGAAAAAAAGAATAATATCGTTGCCTGCATAGTTTCTCTGGGTGTTATCCTTGTTTTTGCTCTGGTTCTTATTTTCAACCAAAGCAGAGAGATTTTCAAAACCCTATCAAATTCTCATCCCTACATAATGGGATTTTTGAAGTTCGGTCTCCTTGCAAGCTGCGGAGAAATCTTTGCCATCAGAATTAAGCAAAAACGTTGGATGTTCCCCAACTACTTCCATTATCGTGCCTTGATTTGGGGTGCTATCGGTATCGCAATAACATACATGATGAAAGTGTATTCCGAGGGTATTTCCGTCCTCATGCAAAAAGGACTTCTGCCCTCCCTCAATGCTACCGATTCGGTTTGGAACAACCTGCTTCGTGCATTCTTCACTGCGGCTACAATGAACCTTACTTTCGGTCCGACCTTTATGGCGTTCCACAAATGTACCGATTCCCGGCTCGACCTTAAAGCTCACGGCAATTCAAAACCCGGTCTGAAGCTTACAATCGACTCCGTCAACTGGCACGGCTTCGTAAGTTTTACTCTCTTTAAAACCATCCCCATCTTCTGGATTCCCGCCCATACCGTTACCTTTATGCTCCCTGCTGAATATCAGGTCATAATGGCAGCTGCGCTCTCCATCGCCCTGGGCGTCATCCTCTCCCTGAAAAAGTCCTGAGCCTCACACCAATCCCCCCTTGCCCCACGGCAAATAATTTTATTACTTTATTAATGACTATCGGATAACCCGATAGTCATTGGTTTTTCTTGGCTGAACAAAGCAGCTTATTATTACATTCTTAACAGCCCCATATAACCGATTTCCATAGCTTTCATTCTAATTTTCGGCTCGTCGATCGGTTCTGCCGGCATGCTTTTAGCTCGGTTTTTTCTAAAATAATGTAAGCTTAAAACACACACCCGTTTTGCGTAGCGTGGAACAAATGGTTTAAATTATTCTGACAGGTTTAACGCTGTTTATCTTCGTTCTTCGAATTTGAAGAACGCTCGCCGTCGGGGACATAGTTTGCTATGTCGGATAATTCGCAATCAAGTATTTGACAAAGCGTATTTAACGTTTGGGTGCTTATGCTGTTGTTTTTTCTTAGTCTGTCAAGCTGGCCTGTGCTGATTCCGTAATCCTTTATCAGCTTGTATTGTGAGATCCCTTTTTGCTTCATGGTTATCCATAAATTATCATACCGTATCACTTTTTCCGCCTCCGATGTGAAATCAATTCAATCATATACGATAAAAAAGTTGTTGACAATTGCCCATATTTAGGCAATAAA
>CAYPXV010000046.1:0-11407 GCA_964414925.1 uncultured Clostridium sp.
ATCCTCATAGCGAACGAATTCGCTGGTGAAGGAACCTCTGCCTTGAGTCATGCTACGAAGGTCGGTAGCATACTTGAACATTTCGCTGAGCGGAGCTTCTGCGATAACTTCGGTACCTTCAACGGTGGGATTGGTACCGATGAGACGACCGCGGCGGCGGCTCATATCACCCATGATATCGCCCATGTAGTCGTTGGGAACGAGAACGGTATAGCGATAGATAGGCTCAATAAGAACGGGGTTAGCTTTTGCGCAAGCAGCCTTATAGGAAAGTCTTGCAGCGGACTTGAAAGCAACTTCCTTAGAGTCAACGGGATGGTACTTTCCATCATAGAGAGTAGCCTTGATGCCGATCATGGGATAGCCGGCAAGAACGCCGCGAACCATAGCTTCACGCAGACCCTTTTCAACAGCGGGGATGTATTCTTTGGGAACAACACCGCCGACGATAGCATTAACGAATTCGAATTCGCCGCTCTCGCTGGGTTCAAATCTCATCTGAACAACACCGAACTGACCTGAACCGCCGGTTTGCTTCTTATGCTTACCTTCGGCTTCAGCCATGGAACGGATGGTCTCACGGTAAGGAATGCGAGGATCCGACAAGCTTGCTTCGACCTTGAACTTATTGCGAAGCTTTGCGCAGATAACATCGATATGCATTTCGCCCAAGCCCTTGATTAGAACGTCACCTGTTTCGGCATTCTTTTCGAGCTGCATGGTGGGATCTTCTTCGAGCAGACGGTTAAGACCTGCGAATACCTTATCTTCTTCGCCCTGTTTTTTAGCTGTTACGGCAAGAGAAATGCAGGGAGTCGGGAAGTCGATGGGAGCAAACTTAACGGGTGCGAGTGCATCGGTAAGGGTATCACCGGTATTGGTGAACTGAAGCTTAGCCATTGCACCGATATCACCGGCACAGAGTTTATCAACGGCAATGAGGTTCTTACCGCGCATCATATAGACGGTACCGGGTCTTTCGGACTTCTCGGAATTTGCGTTATAAGCTGCAAAGGAAGCATCGATTGAACCGCTGTAAACCTTCATGATGGAGATTTTTCCGACGAACGGGTCGGCAACGGTCTTGATAACCTGAGCGGCGAATTTGCCATCCTGCTTAACTTCGACTGCTTCATCTGTGCGGGGGTTAACTGCCGGACGAGCGACAGCGTTATCGGCTGTGGGCATATAATGAACGAGGTTGTTCATCAGAGTGTAGACGCCGGTATTGTTAAGAGCCGAAGTGCAGCAAACGGGAGTGACGTCACCTGAAAGAATACCGAGGTTAAGACCGCGGATAATTTCTTCCTGGCTGAGCTCCATGGTATCAAGATAGGTCATCATCAGTTCTTCATCGCCTTCAGCGGCAGCTTCCATAAGAGCTTCACGCAACTGCTGAGCGCGATCTTCGAGGTCGGCGGGGATAGCTATATCCTGCTCTGTTTTGCCGTTGAATTTCTTAGCGGTCATGGTTGTAAGATCGACATAACCGACATAAACGCCCTTCTCGACTATGGGAAGCTGAATGGGAACGCAGGCAACACCGAATTTATCATGAAGCGCTTCTACTGCTTTATCGAAGTTAGCATTTTCACGATCCATCTGGTTAATGACTATCATGCGCGGCATCTTTGCCTTCTTGCACATGCTCATAGCCTTTTCGGTACCGACAACCGGTCCGGCAACTGCTCCGCAAACAATAATTGCGGAATCGGCAAGCTCCATAGCTTCGTAAACTTCGCCATAGAAATCGAAGAAACCGGGAGCATCGATAAGGTTAACCTTAGAGCCATTCCACTCAAAGGGTGCAACGGCGGTGCCTATAGAAATATGTCTTTTAGTCTCCTCCGGGTCGTAGTCGGAAACGGAAGTACCGTCATCGACTTTGCCCATACGATCAAGAAGCCCTGCATTGAAAAGCATAGCCTCTGTCAAAGTGGTTTTACCTTCTCCACCGTGACCAAAGACACCGATGTTGCGGATTTCATTTGCTTGATAAGTTTTCATATCTTGTGTTATTCCCCTCTCGCGGTAATAATATAAATAAAAAAGTTCGGGTTATAGCATTCAACAAGAACACACATACCAATCCTAAGTATAGCACAAATAAATTTCGTTGTAAACCGGACACGACGAAAAAAATCAGGTTTTTACTGATATATTTGTAAAAAGTTTAGCTTGATAACCCGACTCGGAATAAAAAAACGAATTTGCAGCCGCCATGCATAGAGTTTATAACGGCTGCAATGATAAATTAATACATCAAATACGCTTCATTTCATCGATTCTGTCGATAACCTTTGCCAACATGAGCTTGGCGTTTTCGAGTTTTTCCTTTTCTTCCTCAATGACCTTTTCGGGGGCTTTTGCAATAAAGCCCTGATTTGAAAGCTTTGAGTCGGCTCTCTTGACTTCGCCTTCCCAGCGTTTGCGTTCTTTTTCCAAACGCTCAAGCTCTTTGGAAATATCGATAAGCTCGTTCATGGGTATATATGCTTCGCCTATTTTGGAAACGACCGAAACGGCATTTTTATCTATGCCCTCTTTATCGAGACGAACCTCGACCGTGCTTGCGCCGGCAAGCTTATTAAGATACGGTGCTGCCTGTGCGCAAATGCTTTCGTTTTCGGCATTTGTAACGACGATTGTATGGGCACGTTTTGCGGGCGGTACATTCATCTCCACTCTGACATTTCGTATCGCACGAACCATATCCATGAGAGCATCCATGCCTTCCGCTTCTTTGGTGAAAACAAAACTGTCTTCTGTCTTAGGCCATGCGGAGCGCATAATGGTTTCATCGGAACCCGGAAGTCTCGTATATATATCTTCGGTAATGAACGGCATAAACGGGTGCAAGAGTTTCATTGAATCGGACAGAACCCTAACAAGAACCGCACGGACATTTGCCTTTGCCGCTTCATCATCTCCGTACAGTCTCGGCTTCGCCATTTCAATATACCAATCACAGAATTCAGTCCATATGAAGCTGTAAATTCTGTCTACGGCAAGATTCAAATCGAACGCATCGATATTTGAAGTGGTATCCGCAATAACCTCGTTGAGCCTATGGAGAATCCACTTATCGGCAATATCGAGCATATCGGCATTGATATCGACGATAGGTTCGTCACCCAGGTTCATCATTACGAATCTTGAAGCGTTATAGATTTTATTGCAGAAATTTCTTGCAGCTTCGACCTTTTTGGGTGCAAACCTCATATCTGTACCTGCCGCAGTGCCGCTTGTCAAACTGAATCTGAGTGAATCAACACCATATTCTTTGATAATTTCGAGCGGATCAATGCCGTTACCGAGGGACTTACTCATCTTTCTGCCCTGTTCATCCCTTACCATACCGTGGATATAAACCGTATGGAACGGTACATCGTCCATGGCGTACAAGCCGAACATAATCATTCTGGCAATCCAGAAGAAAATAAGGTCATAGCCCGTGGCAAGCGTTGCGGTAGGATAATAATATTTCAATTCTTCCGTTTTTTCGGGCCAGCCGAGAGTAGAGAATGGCCACATACCTGAGGAGAACCAGGTATCAAGAACATCCTCATCCTGACGGAGTGCGCCGCCGCATTTGGGACAGCAAGTCGGAGCTGTTTCTTCGACAACGGTTTCTCCACATTCGTCGCAGTACCATGCAGGTATGCGGTGTCCCCACCACAACTGACGTGAAATACACCAGTCGCGGATATTTCTCATCCAGTTATAATACGTTTGCGTATAACGCTCCGGCACGAATTTAACTCTGCCCTGCTCCACAGCTTCGAGTGCGGGCTTGGCAAGAGAATCAATTGCAACGAACCACTGTTTGGAAATCATAGGCTCGATTGTTGTATGGCAGCGGTAGCATGTACCGACGTTATGGGAATAGGGTTCGATTTTAACCAAAGCACCACATTCTTCAAGAGCCTTAACAAGCTCTACGCGGCACTGAGCGGTTGTCAAGCCTTCAAATCTGCCGCCGAGTTCATTGATATGCCCGTCTGTCGTGAATACGCACATACCGGGCAGACCCGTTCTCTGACCGACTTCAAAGTCATTGGGGTCATGACTGGGAGTAATTTTGACTGCACCCGTACCGAAATCCATTTCTACATAGGAATCGGCAACGATGGGAATTTCCCTTCCGACAACGGGAACAACAACGGTTTTGCCTACAAGGTGGCTGTATCTGGGGTCATCGGGATTAACTGCAACGCCCGTATCGCCGAGAATAGTTTCGGGTCTTGTCGTTGCGCAGATTATGGAATAGCTGCCATCGGGAGCGGAATAACGAACATGCCACAAATTGCTCGGTTTTTCTTCAAATTCGACTTCCGCATTTGAAATTGCGGTCTTACAGGTCGGACACCAGTTGACAATACGATCGCCACGATAAATGAGACCTTTTTTATAAAGGTCAACGAACACCTTTGTTACCGCTTTATTGCAGCCTTCATCCATCGTAAAGCGTTCACGTTCCCAATCGCAGGAAGCACCCAATTTACGCAACTGACTTACGATTCTTCCGCCGTATTTTTCCTTCCATGCCCAGGCTTCACGCATGAAACCGTCCCTGCCGACGTCGTTTTTGGTAAGTCCGCTTTCGGCAAGCTTTTCAACGACTTTAACTTCGGTTGCGATTGAAGCATGGTCCGTGCCCGGGAGCCACAGAGTTTCATATCCGCACATACGCTTGTATCTGATGAGTATATCCTGCATTGTTTCGTCCAATGCGTGACCCATATGAAGCTGTCCGGTAACATTGGGCGGCGGAATCACGATACAATAAGGCGGTTTATCGGGATTAGGTTCTGAATGGAAGTAACCTTTATTCTCCCACTGCGCATAAATTCTGTCCTCAACCGTCGAAGGGTCATAGGTCTTCGGCATCTGTTCGATACCGTTTAAGCATTTTTCACACATAAATGTACCTCCGAATAAAATAACTGCACCCATCGTCATCAAAGGACGAGAGGTGCAGTCTCGCGGTACCACCTTTGTTGTTGCAAAAATCTTTGCAACCACTCTATTGCCATAACGCAGCAATGCGTTCGGGTTACTACCCCCGAAAGCTCAGAAGCGACGTTCACAACAAGCACTGCCGACAATTCTTTCAGCCACGGAATTGCCTCTCTGATGCGGCTAAAGTTGCTACTCCTCTTCGTCAAAGCCAAATTAATAATCCTACATATTTTACTCCGTATTGCACATTCCGTCAAGCATTCATAATATTATATTTTACCTTTATCATTAGCGTGTTACTCTGTTTTTACACAGATGGACGAATCAGACACTTTACAGCGGGAAAATAATATGGTATTATTTTAGACAGTCCAAAAAAAGACTAATTATTATTTTGAAGGGGATGAAACAGAAATGATGGTTGCACCGTTTCACATGGTTGCCGAAAAAGTAATCCATTCGTACAACAAGATGAGCGAAGATTTGCTGAATAAGTTTGGGTTATCACAGGTGTCGTTTGACATACTGATGTTTTTAACGAATAATCCCGAATTCAATACTGCACAGCAGATAAGCGAAGTACGTCATTTAAAGAAGAATTTAGTTTCGGTACATGTGGAGAAACTTGTGAGCATAGGACTTTTGCAGCGACATACAATCGAATCCGATCGCAGGAAGATAGGATTAAGTTGTACGAAAAAGTCAAAGCCTATAGTAGAGGAAGGATTAAAATTACAGAAAGAATTTTTCAAAGAAATTACTGCCGGCATAAGCGAAAGCGAATGGGCTGTATTTGACAACATAAACAAGAAGATAGAAGAAAATGCGGAAAACCTTGCCGCAAAATACACAAAGGAGTAAAAAATGATAAAACTTTTAAAAAGGATGCATACAAGAGAAGTGGTCATGTGCCTGATATGTGCCGTATTCGTTGCGGCATCGGTGTATTTTGATCTACTCTTACCTGACTACATGAGTAATCTCACAGTGCTGATAAAAACGCCCGGAAGCGAAATGAGTGAGATATGGACGATGGGCTTAAAGATGCTCGGTTGCGTCGTTGCAGGTGCGGCATTGTCGATTTTTTGCGGATATCTTTCCGCACGTGCGGCATCGGGTTTCACGCACGGAATACGCAGCGATCTATTCAATCATATAACCGATTTAGGTCAAGAAGAAATGCTGCGTTTATCGGTTCCGAGTTTAATCACAAGGACTACCAACGACGTAACGCAAATTCAGATGCTCATATCGATGGGGCTACAGAATTTGATAAAAGCACCGATAATGGCGGTATGGGCTATTATAAAGATTTTAAACAAAAGCTGGGAACTTTCGATTATAACGGCAGGCTTTGTGGTTGGGATGTGCGTTTCGGTTTTGATAATTCTCTCGGTTGTCATGCCTCGATTCCGTATTGTGCAAAAGCTCACGGATAAGCTCAACCGCATAGCAAGGGAGAATCTGACCGGAATAAACGTTGTTCACGCATTCAATGCAGAGGAATATCAAAACTCCAAATTTGACGTAACAAACACTGAGATGATGAAAACACAGCTTTTCAATCAGCGCACATTTGCGGCATTGCAACCGATAATGCAAATAGGTATGAACGGTCTTTCCCTTGCGATATACTGGGTAGGCGCAGCACTTTTAAGTAAAGTCGCAATGGTTGATAGATTGGCGATGTTCAGCGATATCGTCGTATTCAGCACATACGCCACATACGTAGTTATGTCATTCATGATGTTGGTTCTGATATTCATGATGTTACCCGCCGCACAAGTTTCGGCAGAACGTATCAACGAGGTATTGGATACAAAACCGCATATCAGGCAGGGCAAAGTAACCTCAGCTCCCGAAGTGGGAACGGTTGAATTCAGAAACGTATCATTCCGTTATCCCGATGCATCGGACAACGAGTTGGAAAATATTTCATTCAAGGTCAATCAAGGTGAAACATTGGCTATAATCGGAGCTACGGGCAGCGGCAAAACAACGCTGATAAGTTTGATTCCCCGTTTTTACGATGCCACAAGCGGTGAGGTACTTGTTGACGGTGTAAATGTTTCCGAGTACAGCTTTGATGCATTATACAACCGATTGGGTTACATCACCCAGAAGGCAACATTATTCTCCGGTTCGATAAAGGAAAACATTGCCTTCGGTGAAAGCGAAAACGAAGTTACGGAAGAAACGGTTGAAGATGCGCTTACCATTGCTCAAGCGAAGGAGTTTGTTGACAAGCTT
Organism: uncultured Clostridium sp.; assembly: GCA_964414925.1. GTDB lineage: Bacteria > Bacillota > Clostridia > Christensenellales > CAG-138 > PeH17. The sequence continues at coordinate 7,213 of CAYPXV010000046.1, forward strand.
GAAAACGGAACGGAATATCGCATTGCACAGCTTGGCAGGAATGTATCCGGTGGGCAAAAGCAGAGGTTATCGATTGCACGAGCTTTGGCAAGAGGAGCGGAGATATTGATATTCGACGATTCATTTTCGGCATTGGACTACCGCACCGACGCAGCGTTGAGAGCCGACTTAAACAGAAAACTACATTCGACAACAAAGATAATCGTTGCACAAAGGGTAAGCACCATACGCCATGCTGATAGGATAATAGTTCTTGACGAGGGCAGGATTGTCGGAAACGGAACGCATGAAGAATTGATGAACTCATGTAACGTATACAAAGAAATCGCATCATCTCAGCTTTCCGAAGCCGAGCTTAAATAAAGGAGGTTTCACTATGAAAAAAAACAAGATGTTTTCTTCCTTAAATGATGTATTTAAGTACATGAACAAAAGCATTTATGCCGTCATATGTGCGCTTATTTTGGCGGCGGCAAGTGCTGTTTTAACAATAATCGGTCCGAATAAAATCGGAGAAATGACGACGCTGATGGAGCAGGGATTAACAGGAGAGATAGACCTTGGGGCGATAGCACAGCTTGGAATAACTCTTGCGGCAATCTACCTGGCAAGTTCCGTTTTCCAGTACATTGTGCATTACATCATGGCAACGGTAACATTAAACACATCTAAAAAGATGCGCGGAGAACTGTCGGAAAAGATAAACTTAGTGCCGATGAGTTATTTCAACAAAGCCACACAGGGCGATGTACTCAGCAGAATAACCAATGATGTATTCACTCTGCAACAGGGACTTACCAACAGTTTACCTAATATGATAAGTGCGATTGCACAGATTGTGGGTTGTCTGATAATGATGTTTTTAACTCAGTGGCAGCTTGCGATATGTGTAATCGGCGTAACGCTGATAGGCATGATGTTACTTTTACCGATTATGACTCATTCGCAGAAATATTTCAAGGCGAAGCAGGATAATATCGGAGAGATGAACGGGTATATCGAGGAGATGTATTCGGGGCATCAGGTTGTACGTATTTCAAGAGCCGAAGAAAAGACAAAAAAGAAGTTTTCCGATATAAACGCTAAGGTTTACAATGCGGACTGGAGATCTCAATTTCTGTCGGGCGTAATGCAACCTCTTATGAACGTAATAGGCAATTTAGGTTATGTGGTAGTATGCGTTGTCGGTGCGGCATTGGCACTTGACGGTAGGATAAAATTCGGGGTAATTATTTCATTCATACTTTATGTACGTTTATTCACATCGCCGTTGACGCAGATAGCGCAAAGCATGACGAACATGCAAACGGCATCCGCATCGGCAGACAGAGTATTTGATTTTCTGAACGCAGAAGAAATGAGCAACGAAGAAAACAAAACGAAAGTTCTCGATACAATAAACGGAGCTGTTGAATTTAAAAACGTACATTTCAGTTATCCCGACAATCCGGACAAGATAATTATCAATAACTTCTCGGCTACTGTAAAACCGGGACAGAAGGTTGCGATAGTAGGTCCGACGGGAGCGGGTAAAACGACCATGGTCAATCTGCTTATGCGATTCTTTGAAATCAACAGCGGTTCAATAAGCATAGACGGAGTACCTATTTCCGAGTTGAAGCGTGAAAACATACACGACCTGTTCAGCATGGTTTTGCAGGATACATGGCTTTTCGAAGGAACGGTTCGTGAAAACCTGGTTTACAATATGAGCGGAATCGATGACGAAGCACTTGAACGAGTATGCAGAGCGTGCGGAATTTATCGTTTTATTCATTCCCTGCCCAACGGTTTTGACACTGTTTTAAGTGAAAGTACGACAATATCATCGGGTCAAAAACAGTTGATAACCATTGCACGTGCCATGCTTCAAAATGCGCCCATGCTGATACTTGACGAAGCGACTTCCTCTGTTGACACAAGAACGGAAGCGATAATTCAAAAAGCAATGGATGAATTAACCAAAAACAGAACGAGTTTTGTCATAGCACACCGACTGTCAACGATACGAAATGCCGATCTGATTTTGGTAATGAGGGACGGAGATATCGTTGAGAGCGGAACTCACGATGAGCTTATGCGCCAAAACGGATTCTACAGTAATCTTTACAACAGTCAATTTGAAAAGAGCGCATAAAGCAAGGCACAAAAAAGCAGTCGCTGCATTACGGTTTAAAGCAATGCAACGACTGTCTTTTTCTTTAGTCCTAATTCTTCTCAAACCTTGCGGTATAGGTTGCAATGTCATTGAAGTCCTCAAACTGATTCCATTCGGTAAGCATGAATTTTTCATTCTCGGATATCAAGCGTCCTCCTTCATCATACCAACCGACAAAGTGACTGCCCACATTAGCAACTGCTTCTATATACACATTGGTATTTCCCTCACATGGCATCATCTGAACGGACACCAGTCCATCACCGTCTGCGATTACAGTTATATCAAAATCTCGGTGTATTTCGGGGTATCTATTAATTAGTCTGAATTCTTTTGCACATGGACGACAATCACATTCGTAGCAACGTCCATCAATGTAAACTTTGTCAAAGGCTTTAATCCATCTCTCCGAGATTTCATAGTTGGCTATGTAAATATATCTAAGATTTTCGCATCCCGTTATTCTAAGTTCATCAGCGGAAAGCCTATATAATTTCAATCTCTCTAAAAAATTAAACCCGTCAAGCAGCAATGTTCCGCCGAAATTGAGTATTTTTTCCCCCCATAAGAAAGATGAATCAATTTTTTCAACATAACCATTGTAATCTCGATGCCCGTTATCACCACGAATCCAAAACAAAAACTCATCATCCTCTTCACCGCCATATTGGTCATCATCGTGAAGATCTTCCACATACGCTTCATGTTCTGCTTCATTGTGTACATGCCATGTATAAGGATTATCCGAGTTATAGTTTTTAAATAAAAGCTCGCCGTTTGTCTTACCCTCAACCTTACTCGGAGTATCAAAGAAAGTACTGAGCAATTCAACATCATGGGTTGCTTCCGCAGGCGGTGTTGGGCAGGGCGTCGAAAAAGACGGTGCTAAGGTTATCGGCACTATTGTTGCTTTTTCCGTTGGATCTGCATAAATGTCAGCTGACGGCTCTGACGTCTGGTTTTCACCGGTCTCTGTGCAAGCAGAGAACATAACAAATATCGTGCAGAGGGTAACTGCCAAACAAAGCAAAACTTTTAAGTTAATGTTTTTCTTCATTTTCAATTCTCCTTTTGTTGTTCGGAATTAATCTTTCTCGAACCTTGCGGTATAAGTTGCTGTAATATTGCATGGAACAAAATAATCCCAGTCAGTAAACATATAACTTGCATCTTCGGACATCAGATTTCCTTCTTCATCATACCAGCCGACAAAGTGACTACCTTCGGCTGCTACTGCATTTATAAATACGTTTGGATAGTGTGTATCATACTCAAGACTTACAGAAACCAACCCGTCTCCGTCTACCAGAGCGGTTATATCAAAATCACGACCGATTTCGGGATCTCGATTAATCAACCTAAATTCTTTTGCGCATGGGCGACAATCACATTCGTAGCAACATGCATCAATGTAAACTTTGTCAAAGGCTTTAATCCATTCCCCCAAGATTTCATAGTTAGCTATGTAAATGTATCTAAGGTCTTCACATCCGGTCACTCTCAACTCATCAGCAGAAAGCTTATATAATTTCAAATTCTTTAAAAAATCAAACCCATCGACCAGCAATGTTCCGCCGAAGTTAAGTATTCTTTTTTCATCCCATAAGAAAGTAGATCTGATTTCTTCAACATAACCACTGTATTCTCGTTGGTTATTGCTATGCCAGAGTATAAATTCATCATCATAGTCAAAACCATATTTTTCATTGTTATGTAGATTTTCCACATATGTCCTATGCTCTGTTTCATTGTATACATACCAAGAATAAGGATTGCCGGACTCATAGTATTCAAACAAAAGCTGACCGTTCGTTTTACCCTCAACTTTACTCGGTGTGTCGAAGAACGTATTGAGTATTTCAACATCATGGGTTATTTCAGCCGGTGGGGTTGGCATAAGAGTAGGTGATATAGTTATCGGGACTATTGTTGCCTTTTCCGTTGGATATGCATAAGCATCCGCTGACGGCTCTGCTGTTGGATTTCCACCGGTCTCTGTGCAAGCAGAGAACATAACAAATATCGTGCAGAGGGTAA
>CAYPXV010000047.1:0-11103 GCA_964414925.1 uncultured Clostridium sp.
CAGAACTATGCGCTTTATCCGCATATGACAGTCTATGAGAATATGGCTTTTTCACTTAAATTGAAAAAAGTTCCGGAGGAAGAAATCGATAGAATCGTTCATGAGGCAGCAGAGATTCTCGATATCACACCTTTCCTTAAAAGGAAGCCGAAGGCACTTTCGGGCGGTCAACGTCAGCGTGTTGCCATAGGTCGTGCTATTGTCCGTAACCCCAAGGTCTTTTTGATGGATGAACCGCTGTCAAACCTTGATGCTAAATTGAGAAACCAAATGCGTGCGGAGCTTATTAAGCTCAGAGAAAAGATTAATACAACCTTTATCTATGTTACGCATGACCAGGTTGAGGCAATGACTTTGGGAGATAGAATTGTAATTATGCGTGACGGATTTGTTCAGCAAATCGGAACTCCGCATGAAGTATTCAATCATCCGTCAAACCTCTTTGTCGCAGGCTTTATCGGAACTCCGCAGATGAATTTCTTCGAGAATTGTAGGCTGTATCCTGTTAATAATGACTCTTATGCCGTAAATATTCTCGGTGTGAACTTTGCTCTTTCCGCCGCTCAAAATGAACAGCTTAAAAAGGCTAATGTTTACAAAATGGACGTGACTGTTGGTATCCGTCCGTCCCATATTCAAATTGCAAATGAAGGTATTGCAGCGGAAGTTGACGTATCCGAATTGATGGGCAGCGAAATGCATCTGCACCTTAAAGTCGGTGATAAGGAAGTTGTTGCGGTTGTTCAAGTAACAAGCACTAACGGCGATTCCTTCGCAAGACATAAAGTGCTGCACTTTAACTTCGATTCGAGTCTTATTCATTTGTTCGACCCGACTACGGAGCGCAACCTGATATAATAATTAAAGATGCTCTCACTTGGTGAATCTCGGGGAGCATCTTTTTATATAGCAAAAAACTATAGATTAATTTCCCTTATCGTGTTAAAATAGCGTTACTTTAATGTTATTACTAAAAAGTGAGAGGAACAAATATGCGTGTTTTACTTGAAAACCTTACCAAACGTTTCGGTGGCTTAGGAAAAAATGTTGATGAGGTTATAGCAGTTAATAATTTCAATCTCGAAATCCCGGATGGAAAATTGGTCGGACTTCTCGGTCCGTCGGGATGCGGAAAAAGTACCGCCTTGAATCTTATAAGTGGTTTGTTGACTCCCTCCGAAGGGAAAGTTTTCTTCGGTGATGATGATGTTACGGATGTTCCGCCGGAAAAAAGAGGTGTGGGACTTGTATTCCAAAATTATGCACTGTATCCGCATTTGTCTGTAAGAAAAAACATACTCTTTCCTCTTGAAAACCTTAAAGGAAAAGAAAAACTTACAAAATCACAAATGAATGAACGCCTCATGTCCGCTGCAAAATTGGTTCAGATTGACGGACTTCTTGATCGTAAACCCGCAGAGCTTTCGGGTGGTCAACAGCAGAGGGTTGCTATCGCCCGTTCACTTGTAAAATTGCCAAGAGTTTTACTTCTGGATGAACCCTTATCAAATCTTGATGCCAGACTTAGACTTCAAACGAGGGAAGAACTTAGAAGAATCCAGCGTGAAACAGGCATCACTACTATCTTCGTAACCCATGACCAGGAAGAAGCGATGAGTATCTGCGATGTTATTGTGGTTATGAAATCAGGTGTAATACAACAAGTCGGTAGACCTCAGGAAGTTTATGACGAGCCTGCTAACCTGTTTGTCGCAAAGTTTCTCGGTACTCCGCCGATTAACGTATTTAAAGGAAAAATCCTTTCGCAAAAACTTTATATAGGAAACGATTGCGTTTTCGATGTACCCGATATGAACGATAGGGATGTGTTTGTCGGTGTCCGCCCTGAAGGGTTTATTCCTTCTGAAGACGGTAATTTGATATGCGCTCTTGAAAGAGTCGAAGTGTTGGGTCGTGACGTTAATATTATTTCAAAACACGACGCTGTTCGGGGAGAGAATATAAGGAGTATTGTCGAGTCGGATAATGCTATTTTGCATAACGAAAAAACAGTTCGCTTTAATATTAAGCCTAACAAGATAGTCTTGTTTGATGCGCAGACAGAAGAAAGGATACCTCTGAGTTTTTAATAATTTATGGAAAAAAAGAATTTTAAAGGCTGGTTGTACTTGATTCCGGCAATATTGTTTTTAGGCGTCTTTATGCTCTATCCGCTCGTGGATGTTTTCATTTATTCATTCGAGGAGGAGTTTAATTCCGCTTCGCAGACTTTTTCGGGTGTAGGATTGTATAACTTTATTTATGTCCTGCAAGACCCTTATTTCCTTCAGGCTCTTAAGAATACACTGATTCTTGTTGCTATCACCGTGCCTATATCAACAGGTTTGGCACTTTTGATTTCAGTCGGCTTAAGCTCTATTCCAAAGCTTAAAAGTCTGTTTCAGACGATTTATTTCCTTCCCTATGTTACCAATACCCTTGCCGTGGGTCTTGTGTTCATGATATTGTTTAAAAAAACTCCGTATTCTGATGGACTCATTAATATGCTCTTAGGTATCTTTAACCTTTCACCTATCGATTTTATCGATGGACCGTATTGGGCTAAAATGTTCGTCCTCTGTTTTTATACGATTTGGATTGTAATGCCGTTTAAGATTTTGATTCTGACCGGCGCATTGGCATCCGTGAATCAAACCTACTACAATGCTGCGAGAATTGACGGTGCCTCAAAAGGTCGTATCTTTTTCAAAATTACGCTACCTATGATTTCACCGATGATTTTCTATCTGGTGATTACAGGCTTTATCGGTGCATTTAAAGCCTATAGTGATTCCGTTGCTCTTTTCGGTACTAACCTTAATGCAGCCGGCATGAACACTATAGTCGGATACGTTTACGATATGCTTTACGGTGACAGCGGCGGTTATCCCTCTTTCGCATCTGCGGCAGCAATTCTTCTTTTTGCGGTTGTGCTGACAATAACATGCATCAATCTGATTGTAAGCAAAAAATACGTGCATTACAAGTAATGAGGTCGATATGAATAAAAAAGATTATGTAAAATCTACATACAGAACAAAAAATGCCGGTCATGTAAAAACAGTTCTTGTATATCTGTTTTTGACGATATGGGCTTTGATAGTTCTTTTTCCGTTTTATTGGATGATTTTGACTTCCGTTAAGGATTACGGCGCATATAATTCGGAATTTCTGCCGAAGTTCTTTACCTTGTCACCGACTTTGGAAAATTACGTTGAAGCTTTTTCGGCTGTTCCTTTAAGCAAATATTTGCTGAATACATTGATATTTACGCTCATTACCACCGCTTTGATGATGGTCGTCATTATTCCCGCTGCCTTTGCATTCTCACGTCTTAATTTTAAGGGCAAAAGGGTTGCGTTCACCGTTATGCTCTCCTTGATGATGATTCCGACGGAGCTTGTGATAATAACCAACTATGTTACAATCACCAACCTTGACTTGAGAAATACCTTCACGGGCTTGATTTTGCCGTCGGTCACTTCGGTATTCTATATTTACTTACTTACCGAAAACTTTTCCCAGATACCCGATGAGCTGTATTATGCCGCAAAGGTTGACGGTACTTCGGATTTTAGATACCTGCTTAAGGTTATGATTCCCGTCTGTCGCCCGACAATAATTACCATTGTAATCCTTAAAGTGATAGAGTGCTGGAATTCCTATGTTTGGCCGAGACTTATAACCGATGAACAGGCTTACTATCTCGTTTCAAACGGAATCCAAGCCATTCGAGAAAACGGCTTTGGTCGTGATAATATTCCTGCTATGATGGCTGCCGTCGTTATCATCTCAATACCGCTTATTGTTCTTTTCCTCATCTTCAGAAAGAAAATAATGCAGGGTGTTTCAAAAGGAGGCATTAAAGGATGAAGAAAATTTTTGCTTTCGTTCTGTCGGTAATTCTTGTTTTCACTTTGTTTCCGACTTTGCTTTCATGCCATGGTTCTCGCAGTCTCGATGCTTTCGTTGTGCCGGAAGAATTTGATACGTCAAAAAATTACGAGATTACTTTCTGGGCTAAAAACGATACAAACAGGACTCAGGTTAAAATTTATGAAAAAGCTATAAGTGATTTCCATGAGCTTTATCCAAACATAAACGTTACCCTGCGTCTCTATACCGATTACGGCAGGATTTATAACGATGTTATAACAAATATCCCGACAAATACAACCCCGAATGTTTGTATTACTTATCCCGACCATATCGCTACCTACAAAACGGGAAAGAATGTGGTTGTTCCTCTTGATGAGCTTTATTCGAATAAAGCATACGGTCTGGGCGGAACAGAGTTAAAATTCGATTCACCGAAGCAAGATGAGGTTATATCAAAGTTTTTGAATGAATGTAAGATTGATGACTCTTTGTATGCCTTGCCTTTTATGCGTTCAACGGAAGTATGTTATGTGAACAAAACATATGTCGAAAAGTTGGGATATGAACTTCCGGATGTCTTGACATGGGATTTTATTTGGGAAGTTTCAAAGGCAGCAACGAAAAAAGATTCGGACGGTAATTTTGAACTTAACGGTCAAAAGGTCCTGATTCCTTTTATCTATAAATCCACCGATAATATGATGATACAGATGTTGAAACAAAAACATGCGGAGTATTCATCCGATGAGGGTGAGATTTTGATTTTTAACGATACTACTAAGGAAATTCTAAACAGCGTTGCCGAACTTGTCGAAGAAGATGCCTTTTCAACATTTAAAATTTCGGGTTATCCCGCAAATTTCTTAAATGCAGGACAGTGCATTTTCGCAATAGACTCAACGGCAGGTGCAACGTGGATGGGAACCGATGCTCCGTTATGTGATATAAGCGAGGATAAAATCATTGAATTTGAAACAGAGGTAATGCTATTGCCTCAGTTCGATACAGATGAACCTCAAATGATTTCACAAGGACCGTCGGTGTGCATATTTAATAAAACCGACTCGCAAGAGGTTTTGGCATCTTGGCTTTTTGCCGAATATTTGCTCTCTAACGATGTTCAAATAGCATATTCAAAGACGGAGGGATACGCCCCCGTGACGACCAAAGCCCAATCATCGCAGGAGTATGCGAACTATTTGTCACGTACAGGTGAGGATAATGATGAGCATTACAGAATAAAAATTAAAGCTACACAGCTTTTATTGGATAATGTTGACTCAACATTTGTAACGCCCGTATATAACGGTTCAACCTCGCTTAGAAATGCTGCCGGGCAGCTTATAGAACAGGTCGTAAAATCTATAAAACGAGGGGAAACGGTCGATGATGAATACATAGATAACGCTTTTGATGAAGTATCATCCCTGTATAGACTCGATCAGATTTCTTCTTTAAATGAGAAGAGTTTGGATAGAAAAGATGGGACAATGAGCTTGCCGACAGTTTCGATTATATTCTTATCCGTCATTGCCGCATTGTGGGTTCTTATAGGTGTGTACTATTTGCTCTCTTTGAAGAAAAACAGAAAGGGTAATCGATCCTGATTTTTACAGAGACAGCTCTAACATGGACTTGACTTTATTGACTTAATGTGTTAGTATGAAAATATAGCCATGTTATGGCAATTACCGCAAAGGAGTAATTATTATGAAAAAGCTTTTAGCACTCGCTCTTGCTCTTGTAATGGCTTTCGCTTTTATCGGATGCAGCGAGAACAACAAAGAGGACGTTAAGTCCGAGGGCGTTATGACTTATGCTGAGTATGTTGCGGCGGAGATTAACTCTCAGGTCGTTGTTGAAACCTATGTACAGGCAAAGCAATCCTGGTGGGAGAACAAAGCCACTATCTATACTCAGGATAAAGACGGTGCATATTTCATCTATGACATGGAATGTGCAGAGGATGACTATGCAAAGCTTACTGTCGGTACCAAAATCAAGGTTACAGGCGTTAAGTCCGAATGGTCGGGTGAAATCGAAATTACGGATGCAAAATTCGAAATTCTCGATGGTAACTATGTAGCCGAAGCTCTTGATGCTACCGCTCTGCTCGGTACTGATGAGCTGATTAATCATCAGAATGAGTTTGTAAGTTTCAAGGGTATGCAGGTCGTTGCTTCCGAACTTGACGGCGAAGAAGTTGCGTTCCTCTATAACTGGGACGGTTCAGGCTCCAATGAGTCAAACAGTGACCTTTATTTCAAGGTTTCCGTAAATGACCAGGTCTATACCTTCACTGTTGAATCCTATCTCTGCGATAACACAACCGAAGTTTATAAGGCTGTTGAAGCTCTCAAAATAGGCGATGTTATCGATATGGAAGGCTTCCTCTATTGGTACGAGGGTGTTAATCCCCACATCACTTCAGTTACCGTTGTTACCGGTGCAGAAGGTTAACAGTAATTAAAGATAAAGGCAGGTGCATGTGCATCTGCCTTTGTTTTATACATTAATACCTGTTGGTTATTACCCTGTAACCTGTACATGGATCAACTCTGTTGATAATGGGCTCACCCGATAATATGTTCTCGATATTGCGTGCCGCTATATCAATGATTCTATCATGAGTTTGACGCAGATGATAATAACCCGATATATGCGGAGTTATTATTATGTTCGGACAGTTCCAAAGAGGATGATTGCTCGGTAGCGGTTCGGGGTCTGTTACATCTATTCCCGCCGATATTCGTCCGCTTGATACGGTGTCGTATAACGCCTCTGTATCAACTGCATTTCCTCTGCCGACGTTAAGCAGTATTGAACCTGCTTTCATTTTATTCAATCTTTCTCTATTAAATAACTTTACACTTTCGTCACAGTTCGGTAAGCATAATGCTACCACATCGACCGTAGGTATAATGCTGTCTATCTCGTCAAGAGAATACATTTCGTCAATGTATTGAGGCTTCAATAGCATGTTTCTTCTGACGCCTAAAGTGTATGCGCCAAGTGCCTTGCATCGTTTCGCAAATTCTCCGCCTATGTCGCCAAGCCCTATAGTCAATATTCGAGAATCCTTAATTCCCGTTACAGTACCTTCATCATGCCAAAGATTGTTATTTTGATTGTCTCTGTACAGATGTAGCTTCTTCGTTAACATTAAAAGCATACCCAGAAGATGCTCGCTTATGGCAAGTCCGTATGCTCCGCTCGAATTTGCTATAAATAGATCATTCGCAATTCCTACATATGCATCCGAACCTGCGGTGTTCAGTTGCAGAAAACGTAATTTTTTGCATTTGTTTATCCTATCAACGGGGACATTGCCAACGATTATCTCCGCTGCGGCTAATTGCTCATCGGTAGGCATACAGTCATTTAAAAAAGTAAAGTCTCCGTCAGGACACGCTTGCTTTAACTTTTGCCTGTGCAGCTCATCGGTTGGCATAACGACTAAAATATTCATCTTTTTAACTCCGTTCTTATTTCTTCATATCAATTTTACACGTAACCGAAACTTTGTCAAGGGGGCATAATATCAAAATTATATTTGCTTGTTTGGGGTTGTATTTTTTTGTTTAAAGTGCTATCATGAAGTGCTTAGATAATAAAGAAGTATTTTGTCTTTGGAGGAAGAAAATGAACAAATTAACAAAAAATCAGTATAAAACTATTTTGGTTGATGTACTTTATGACATTGTTGGCGGCTTGCTCTATGGTATCGGTATGGTTACTTTTGCTTCGGCTGCTAACTTTGCCCCCGGTGGTGTCTCGGGTATCGCAATTCTATTGAATTACCTGACTAAAATACCCATCGGTTTTGCAACAGTATTGGTAAATGTTCCGATTATTCTGTTGACTTTTAAAACTCTCGGTAAGGCTTTCTTTGCTCGCTCGGTAAAAACCATCGTTATTTCATGGCTCGTAACCGACTACCTCGTTCCGATAATCCCAATTTATCAGGGCGAACCTATTTTGGCAGCGATATTCGGCGGTATCCTTGCCGGTGCGGGACTTGCTCTTATCTATATCAGAGAATCTTCTACAGGTGGTTCGGATTTCGTAATCATGGCTATCAGAAAGAAGAATCCGCATTTGTCTCTCGGCAATATTTCGCTTGCCGTTGACAGCATTATTATTTTGCTCGGTGCTGTCGTTTATAAAAATATTAATGCTATGCTGTATGGTTTCATAATGACCATCCTGTACAGTCTTATTATCGATAAGATAATGTACGGCTTTGATTCAAGAAAACTCGTTACGATTATCACCGAAAAAGGTCAACCTCTTGCCGACAGAATCGGCGATGAAGTCGAACGCGGTGTAACCATTGCGGACGGTCATGGAGCGTACACAGGAAATAATAAGCAAATCCTTTTGTGTACATGCTCCAATTCTCAGGTATTTAAAATAAAGAAAATAGCTCATGAGGTTGACCCCGTAGCATTTCTTATTGTTAGCTCGGTCGATACCGCTTACGGCGAAGGCTTTAAGGCAATAGATGATTAAGCGTATCGAATGAATTATCGAGGAGGAATAAAATGAATTTTTCTATTGAAGATATAAAAAACCAAGCACGTTTGGCTATTGACGAATTAATGCAATCGTGTTCGGAAGGCTATTATAAGCTGAATAAGGGTGATATAATCGTCGTGGGCTGCAGCACAAGCAAAGTCATGGGTTTCCATATGGGTTCACACTCTACCGAAGATGTAGCAAAAGCTATTATGGATGAAATTTTGCCCGTTGTAAAAGCCAATGGTCTGTTTTTGGCATGTCAGTGCTGCGAACATCTTAATCGTGCCATCGTCGTCGAAAGGGAGTGCATGAATAAATACGGTTTTGAACAGGTTTCCGTTAAACCGGCACTTCATGCAGGTGGTGCTTGGGCTGTTCAGGCAACGCAGCGTTTTGATGACCCCGTTGTGGTTGAAGATATACATTCCTCTGCCAGAGCGGGAATCGATATCGGCGGTGTTCTTATCGGAATGCATATGCGCCGTGTTTGCGTTCCTGTTCACAACGAAAACACCTCAATAGGTTGCGCAAATGTAGTTATGGCTCGTACACGTCCTAAGCTTATAGGCGGAGAACGAGCACAGTATTGATTTTTCTCGGAGCAGAGTTATTAACCTCTGCTCTTTTTTTGATAATGGACTTTATTTTTTTTGAAAAATGATTATAATATTCTTATAAGCTTTTTTATGCGGAGTTTGGATGAACGAGAAGATTGAAGCAAAACTTAAACTCTTGCCGGATAAACCCGGGGTATACAAGATGTATAATTCAAACGGTGAGCTGATTTACGTCGGCAAAGCGGTCAATTTGAAAAATAGAGTCAGGCAGTATTTTCATGCTTCAAGCAATCATACACCCAAAGTCTTGGCTATGGTTGCAAATATAGACGATTTTGATTTTGTAATTGTCGGCAATGAAACGGAAGCTTTGAATCTTGAAAGCAATTTGATAAAGCAAAATATGCCGCACTATAACATTTTGCTGAAAGATGACAAGCATTTTCCGTATGTTAAGATAAACTTAAAACAGGACTTTCCGCAGGTTGAGATAGTAAGAAAACGTAAAAATGACGGAAGCAGATATTTCGGTCCTTTTTTGAGCAGCTTATCTTTAAGAGAGTCCATCAATGCTGTACGAGAAGCATTCCCGATAAGGCAGTGTAAAAAGGATTTAAAGAAAAGCATGGCAAGAGGGGAGAGACCGTGTCTGCTTTACCACATAGGAAAATGCTGCGCTCCGTGTTCGGGAAATGTTTCAAAGGAGAAGTATCATTTGCTCATAAATGAAGTCATTAATGTACTTCGAGGAAATTCAAAAAAATATGTGGATGAATTAAACGAGCAAATGAACAAAGCCGCCGATGAGCTTGACTTTGAAAAGGCAGCTGTTTACAGGGATAGGATAAGGGCATTGAAATCAATAGCCGAAAAACAGATTGCATCAACCGTATCCGAAAAATGTTACGATGTGTTCGCTGTCGCAACGAATGAGGTTGCAGCGGTTGTCTACGGCTTGTTTATAAGAAACGGTAATGTGGTCGGTGCGGAGAGCTTTTTTATAGATGCGGTAGGTGAACCTCATTCGGAAATAATTGTGCAGTTCCTAATGCAGTTTTATGCCGATAGGGAAGATATTCCGAGCGAAATTATTCTTTCGGATGATACCGCTTCTCTTGAAACCGTTGAAGCGTGTTTAAGTCAAAATTGCCGTCATTCGGTTAAAATCCATGTTCCGTTTAAAGGGGAAAAACGTAAACAAGCTGAGCTTGCTCAAATGAATGCCGAAGCATCAATAACACGAAAAAGAGATATCATTCATCATGAATGGGAGCGGAACGAAAGTCCTCTGCTTGAACTTATCGATATTGTCGGGATGAATTCATTTCCGCACCGCATTGAATGTTTTGATAACTCCCATATTCAGGGAAGGGATACTGTCGGCTCAATGGTTGTCTTTTTGGACGGTAAGCCCGAAAAGAACGAGTATAGACGGTTTAAAACCAAACAGGCAACCGACGGTGATGATTATCTGGCTATGCAAGAACATTTGACAAGAAGGTTTCAGCGTGCATATGATGGCGATGAGAAATTTGCCGACCTTCCCGATTTACTTGTCGTGGACGGTGGTGTAGGTCAGCTCAATGTTGCGCTGAATGTGCTTAATTCTTTTGGTTTAACACATATTGCGTGTATCGGTTTGGCTGAGAAAAACGAGGAAATAATTTTGCCCGATAAGCCCGATTCCGTTATCTTGCCGAAAAATAGTCCCGTCTTGCATCTGTTGCAAAGAATAAGAGATGAAGCACATAGGTTTGCGATAACTTACCACAGAAGTTTACGCTCGAAAAGTTCGCTCTATTCTATACTTGATGAAATTTCGGGAATCGGTGCTAAAAGAAAGCGTTCACTTTTTGAAACCTTCTTATCCATTGATGCTATTAAAAAAGCAGAGGTGGACGAACTTAGTAAGGTTGAGGGTATGAATATCGCCGCCGCAAAGGCAGTTTGGAATTATTTCCATAATAATGAAAAGGAAAATAATAATGACTAATTATAAACTTTTAATAACGGATATCGATGATACCCTGATTTGTAATGCAGGGAGAATTTCTAAAGAAAACATGGATTCAATCGAAGCTGCAATGAAAGCGGGGGTTAAAGTGGTTTTGGCAACGGGACGAAGTTTATTCGGGACAAAACCCGT
>CAYPXV010000048.1:0-2920 GCA_964414925.1 uncultured Clostridium sp.
TCCGGGTTCGGAATATGATGCAAGCGTCATATCCGCCCTCATGGAGAGCATAGACAAATACTACTATTTTCAAGATGAAAAGCCCGATGTTGATACCATGCTGAACGCTGCTGCGGACGCCGTTATCGCAACGACAGGCGACAGGTACGCACAGTATTTTACCGATGAGGGTTATGGAGATTATTACGATAATCTGAACGGAAATTACAAGGGTATAGGTGTACTTGTTTCTTTGGATGAGCAGGGACGAGGACTTCTTGTCACTCGTGCTTATACCGATAATCCCGCATTCAATGCAGGGGTTTGCGACGGCGACGTTATAACGCATATAGACGGAGTTGACGTTTCCGATATGAGTTTGGACGAGGCTTCCGACCTGATTTTGGGAGAGGACGGTTCCGTTGTAAAGCTTACGATTTTGAGAAATGAAAGTTCCCTTGAAATAGACGTTACAAGAGGTGATGTTGCCGTTTCACGTGTCTTTTCCGAAAAGCTTGATAACGGTATCGGATACATATGCATAGAGGAATTTACGGGCGATGCGGCAACGGCGTTTAACACGCAGCTTGAATCTTTACTCAATGACGGCATTACATCCCTCATCATCGACCTTCGAAACAACCCCGGCGGCGGACTTGATACTGTCGTGAAGATTGCCGATCGTATTTTGCCCGAATGTTTAATCACCACCATAGAAGGACAGCTTGTCGATCCGCCGAAGGAATATCGTTCAACCGATGATGAAAAGCTTGACATTCCGTACGTTGTGCTTGTCAACGGAAGTTCCGCTTCGGCAAGCGAAGTTTTCTCCGGAGCTGTTCAGGACAACGAAGCTGCAATACTTATCGGAACTACTACTTACGGCAAGGGCATTGTGCAGACCTCATGGTCGCTTGGAACCGGCATGGGCGTAATAAAACTTACCACCGATGCTTACCGCACACCGAACGGTTCGCTTATTCACGGCATAGGCTTATCACCCGATATCGAGATTGATCTTCCCATTGAGCTTCAGGGAATAAGCCCGTACACGCTGTTTCACGAATACCGTGACAGTGATACGCAGTTAAACCGTGCGATTCAATATTTGACAAGCGGAAAATAAATAAAACGCTGTCACATTTCTTCAATCGATTTGTGACAGCTGTTTTTATGCCTTGTATTCTATTTTAAAAATCGTGAGCGCAGTTCTTCCTCTGTACGAATCAGGTCATCAACATTGCGGAAACATTTTCCTATCACCGCTTCCGGGCGGTTGATACCATGATAATCGCTGCCGCAGGTTACGAACAGATTATAGGTATGCGCAAGTGAAGAAAACAGTACGATTTCGCCCGGGGTGGCATTATAATAATAAGCTTCTATGCCCCAGATTCCGTCATCGACAAGTCTACGCACCATGGGCGCACTTTCGCAGTGCATCTGCATGGGATGGGCAAGCACGCACACTCCGCCTGCCGAAGTTGTGGCATCTATGACCTGCCTCGGTGAAAATCTTTCCTGAGGTACATAAGCTACAGCTCCTCTTGCAAGGTATCTGTCATAAGCCTCATTAAGGTCTTTAACGTATCCCGCATCGACCATGGCTTTTGCATAGTGGGCACGGGTAACGCTGTCGCTGTCGGTATTCAAGTATTGCGATACATCCAGCGAAAGCGAACGGAGTTTTTTATCCAGGTTGCTGTTGCGTTCAAGTCTGAACCCCCTTTGGGCGGATATCAGTTTCTTAAAACACGGTGCGTTTAGATCCATTCCCAAGCAAAGAATATGGAGCTTATCATAAAAATTCGCTTCCATTTCGCAGCCGGTGAGAATATTTAAGCCCACCGTTTTTGCACGAAGCATCGCCTCATCAACGCCGGCAATGCTGTCGTGGTCGGTGAGTGCGAAAAGGTCAAGACCCTTTTGCTTTGCTATGTCAACCACCTCTGACGGAGTGTTAGTTCCGTCAGAACAGGTTGAATGTGAATGAATATCAAACATTTTCTTCCCCTAAAAAATCACTCGGTTATAAAGTCGTAATAGCCCTCGATACCGTCTCTTGTACTTATTTTCACCTTTTCAATATTCATATGCGTCATAATCGCATCGAGAATCGCAGCACCGTACAAGATAACATCATGTCTTTGTACAAGCATCGGTTCCGCTTGACGCATAGAACCCAAGCCTGCCAATCGTTCGATGAGGTTTATAAGTTCATCATGGGTAATCGTTGCCGACTCGACAAGTCTCGGTTCATATGTTTTAAGGTTAAGTTTAAAGGCAGCAAGGCTTGTTATCGTTCCGCCTACACCCGTCCAAACATCAAGTTCGGGCAAACGAACATCGCTCATAAGTTCAATCGCTCTTGCTTTGATTATTTCATGTTGAGCGTGCCAATTGTCGTCACAGTCCGCCGCTTTCGCCTGCGAAAGAGCAATGTCACGTCCACGCACGCAGCCGAGAGGAAAGCTCATTTTAAAGTTTTTGCTTACAATCTGAAACGATGCTCCGCCGATATCGATAAGTCCGCCGCCATTTGCGCAGGCAGCCTTAAACGCATACTCCGCTTCACGTTCTCCGCTTAAAATTTCAATATTGACACCGCTTGCACGAAACACATCTTCTATAAACTCACGACCGTTTGCAGCATCTCTTACCGCACTTGTGGCATAGCCCACGGGCACTAAGCCCATATGCCTTGCATTTATCGCCATTGCGGTAATTACCGATTTGCTTCTTTCCATATTGGGCTGTGACAGAATGCCGTTTGCCGCAAGTCCTTCACCCAATCTTGTCATGACGATAAGCTTTTTCTCTGCCTTAGGATACCAAAATCTGACGGAGTTTGAACCGACATCGATTATGGCATATTCACGCTTGTGATTTATTTCCATTGATTTATTCCTCCGGTTCGGCTGTAGGTGCAACCGTTTCTTCT
>CAYPXV010000048.1:3020-10883 GCA_964414925.1 uncultured Clostridium sp.
TCTGTCGATGCGGTGGGCATGGGCTGTGCCGTTACCAAAGGAAGCTGTGCCGTGGGAACGGGAGCTTCGGGGTTGTCCACATCGATTCTGATATCGCCCGGCAGCATGTAGCCTAAATATTCACGAGCATATCTTAGAAGGTACTCCTGACTGTCTGTAAAATTGATTTTACCGTCAAGGGTTTTATACTGAGCTTCCAATTCCGCAAGCTCCGCAAGTTTTTCCTGTTTTTGCTTTTCGATTTCCTCCGCCTGCGCTATTTTTTTCTTATACTCGGGTATTCCCACGATTAAAGAAACCGCAATGAGGATAATAAGCAGAAGAATAGCCACATAATAGCGAAGACCCGATTTAAATTTTCCTTTGCGTTTAGCGCTCTGTTCCATATCTCAATCCCCCGCCGTTTATTTAATTCCGCCGCCGTCCTTAGCGAAATCGAAAATTACATCGTTGACGTAAATTTCGGGGGTTACATTCGTTATGCCTTCCGTCTTTTTCACTCCTATAAGCACGGAAACGCTTGCCATATCGCTCGTTCCGACATCACCTTCAATACCGCAACTGAGATAAATTTTAACCGTATCCGAATCGTAACTGATGTTTTCAAACTTTACTTTTTGAGAACCGCTTGTCAATGCCATACGAAATGCAACAAGGTAATGCGTTTCAAAGTATTCCGCAGTTGCAAGCTCCGGGTCCTTTGTTTCATCGAACGATGCCGCATATTGCGAAAGCCAATCGACCATATTGAATTGTTTAAATTCGTCGTAATCGTTGATAACAATCAGTTCATCGCTCATCAAGCTTTCATCATAACCGCCGTAATAGGCGAAGAACTTGTCCTGCTCCACTCTTAAAATACTTCCGCCGCCGGAATCGAGAGGTTGCAGTTTATCGAGATCGATATGATTGGGCGCAGCGGTTTCGTCACCGATATCGTTGTCCTCAATCGGTGTGCAGGCAAATGCGAAAAGCGACATTGCACAAACTAAAACACATGACACTATTCTTGCATATTTTTTCATATTCAAAACTCCCTCCGTTTTATCAAAACCGATGTGATTTAAAAAGATTTTGACCGATAATGTAATTATATCCGAATTTTAAATTAAAATCAACGGCTGTTTCCGAAATCGAGCAACATATTTTTAAGTTCTTCGCTGCTTTGGCAGAAATTAATCCTGCGTCTTAACTCCGTAGCACCCTGCATGCCTTTTGTATACCATGCGGCATGTTTTCTCAGTTCGACGAACACGGCAGGGTTACGGTTAAGAGCCATCACGTTTTCCATGAACATATCTATATGCTTTGCCGCAACGTCAAGTCTTTGCTTATCTGTCGGCACAACATACTCCGCTGCGTCAAGTCTTGCCCTTATCTCGGCAAAAATAAATGGATTTCCCTGTGCGCCCCTTGCAACCATTATTGCAGCGCAGCCCGTTTCGAGCATTGCCATTGCATCGTCAGCACAGAAGATATCTCCGTTTCCTATAACGGGAATTGAGACTTTCGCAACGGTATTTGCGATTATTTCCCTGTCAACCGTGCCCGAATACATCTGCTGTCTTGTTCTTCCGTGAAGTGTGATAAAACTTGCGCCGCTGTCCTGTGCCATACGTGCAAATTCCACGGCATTGATGCTTGAATCATCCCAGCCCTTTCTGAACTTAACGCTCACGGGAATGGGGACTGCATTTGCGACCGCAGAAATAATCCTGCTTGCCAGCGGCATATTACGCATAAGTGCCGAGCCGTCGCCGTTGCCCGTTATTTTGGGGGCGGGACAGCCCATATTGATATCGAAAACGCTTATCTCACCTGCGGAAGCATCGTAAAGCCTTTTTGCTGTTTCCGCCAATATATCGCTTTCGTGACCGAAAAGCTGCACTCCACACGGCTTTTCCGTATCGCTTATTTGAAGGAGCGAATGTGTTTTGGCGTTGTTATAGTGTATGCCCTTTGCACTTACCATTTCCGTAAAGGTGAAATCGCAACCGAAAGAGATACATAATGAACGGAATGCCACGTCGGTTACTCCCGCCATGGGTGCAAGAAGCACAGGGATGTAGTTATCCCTGTGCCCAAAATTCGGTTTTAAAATCTCAATTATTTTCATCTTTATACCGCTGTATGGAAATCGAATCCAATAATTCCAACTCCGCCGTTCCCGATAACGATTCCCAGTGATGGGTCAATTCATGACGAATTATCCTGTCAAGTTCTGCCTTTAATTTTTCGTCGTCATAATCCCCGTACGTTCTTAAAATCGATCCGCCGTACAGCATGATGTATCTGCCCGTAGATGCAGAGCGGCAGTATTCTCCCAGAATGTACAGGGGTTTTTCGGGAATCGAAGCGGGATGGAATTTAAACCTTTCGGTAAGCGAAATTCCGCCGTGAAGCATATACAACAGTTCATCGGGAATTGTTTCAACCACTTCATCGCAAACAAATTTCAACCTGTTCATCCGCTGCGAAAACGAACCTGTCGCACTGCGGCTGACGCTGCGTTTCGGTGTGGGTGAATACTCGACTGTCTGTGTAACATTGTCCGCATTCGGATCTATTATCACGTAATTTCGCTCTCCGAAGTCTACCATAGCTTAATCCTTTTTAAACCATTTTGTAAACAGTTCACTGAAGAAATTCGCAACCTCTTTAAAGAAGTTCCCTATACTTTCAATGGTATTGGTTATAGTCTGGGTAAACTTGCCCCAGGTGGTGGTTGCATTTGCAAGACCCATGATTCTGTCCCTTATCTGTTCGACATCCAGACCTTCAAAGGTTCTTGATAAAATTCTTATCTGAGTAACCTGATTATCGGTTAAGCTTACATTATATTCGCTTGCGATTTCACGAATCTTCTGCTCAACTTCCTCGTCGGTCATATCCTTTGTTTCGTCAAGGATGAGCTTCAGTTCGTTGATAATGGCGGTAGCTTCATCGCTTCCGATAATCTCCGCAAGCTGACCTGTGGTTATGAGTTCTTCAATACCTGCATTTTTGAGGTATGCGCTCAAGGTTTTTCCTGTCAAGTCCTCGTAAGCTTTATAAACACCTGTCAAGGCGGCAGTACCGCTGACGGGAATCGGTGCGGCAACGATAACCTTGGCATCGGTGATACCGATGGTATTGAGTACGTTTATGTACATATCCTCTGTGCAGTAATCGATGTTGTGTGTTTTAACATCAAGACCCTTGCCTTTTTTCAGACCTTTAATATAAATGCAGGAGATGGAACGAGTTCCTATCTGCTCATCGGGAAGTTTGCCCGAAAAATACTGACGCTCCTCATCATTTGTTACGGTAAGGAATTTGTCCGCATTTTCATCGCTCTGTTCAACGCCGAATATGGCAAGCACCTGCGCCTTCTGCTCGTCCGAAAGATTTGCGCCGATTACAACGCGCCAATCACCTTCGGCGATGGTGGCATACTCGCCTTCCGTTACGTCATCGATAACCATATCGGTGGGTTCAACCGCACTTTCGGGCTCGGCTGTCGGCTGAACTTCATCGGTCTGTGCAGGCTCGTCGGGCTGCTGTGTGGGTTCGGCAGTTTCTTCCTCGGGCGGAAGTTCCGTTACCGCCTCCTCGGTTTCAACAGGCTGTTCGTCCTGAGGCGCCTCGGTTTCAACGGGCTCGGGTGTATTCGCTTCGCTTTCGGCAAGAGCCGGAGCTGCCAATGAACTTATTGCCATAAGGCATATAAGTATCCATGCTAAAAACTTTTTCATTAATATGTTCCTCCTTGTGTGGGGCGTAAAGCCCTGTTTTAAGTCTATGTTTGACCCAAAGCATAGTTTACCATAAAACTCCGATTTAATCCACCCCCTTATGTCAACATTTATGTGCAACTGTCTTTTTGCAATATATTTATCAAAAGTTAAGCCGAACATAAAAATCTGTTGTATAATAACAGTTGTGAGTATGCTTTTGATAAAAGCAAAGCAAACCGGAGGAATTAAAAATGAAAAAGAACAGCGGCTTCGCAACGAAGCAGATACATGTAGGAAAAGTTGAAATACCCGGCATTGCACCCCTTGCAACCCCGATTTTCCAGACCTCAACATTCGAATTTGACACCACCGCCGAAGGTGCGGCACGTTTTGCCGGCGAACAGGACGGCTATATCTACACTCGTTTGGGAAATCCCAACACAACGAAAATCGCCGCCAAGCTTGCAGCGCTCGAACATGCCGAAGCAGGCATGGCAATGGGCAGCGGTATGGGTGCCGTTTCGTCGGTTATGTGGACTGTACTTCATGCAGGCGACCATCTGCTTGCCGATGATACTCTTTACGGCTGTACATTTGCTTTCTTCACCCACGGTCTCACCCGTTACGGTGTTGAAGTTACCCTTGTAAATTTCGAGGACATCGATGCCGTTAAGGCTGCAATCCGTCCCAACACAAAGGCGTTCTATTTTGAAACACCCACCAATCCCAGCCTGAAGCTTATAGATATCGAGGCTATAGCAACTCTTGCTCATTCCACTTGCCCCGATGCAAAGGTTATCGTTGACAATACCTTCTGCACTCCTTACGTTCAGACTCCCATCGATTTCGGTGCGGATATCGTAATTCACAGTGCTACAAAGTACCTCAACGGTCACGGAGATGTTATTGCCGGTATGGCAGTCGGAACAAAGGAATTTATCAATGAGTGCAATATGTTCGGTCTTAAGGATATGACCGGTGCCGTACTCGGACCGTTCGAAGCATTCCTTATCGACAGAGGTATGAAAACCCTCGATATCCGTGTTCAAAAGCACTGCGATAATGCCATGAAGGTTGCTCAATTCCTTGAATCCCATCCCATGGTAGAGCGTGTTATCTATCCCGGTCTCGAAAGCCATCCCCGTCATGAGCTTGCCAAAAAGCAGATGCATAACGGTTTCGGCGGCATAATTACTTTCGAGCTTAAATGTAGCCGTGAGCAGAGTGCCGAATTTGTAAATTCTCTCAAGCTCTGCACCATCGCCGTAAGTCTCGGTGATGCCGAAACTCTCATTGAGCATCCTGCTACCATGACTCACAGCACTTATACAAGCGATGAACTCGCTTCCGCCGGTATCGGTGAAAGTATGCTCCGCTTGAGCGTCGGTCTTGAGGATGTCGAAGATATTATCGATGACCTCCGCGAAGGACTTGACAACATAAAATAGCCATCATACTTTTCTTCTTGATTTTGGGTTCGGATCTTACTGTCCGAGCCCGCCCTTTTTTATTATTTCAAATAATATAACGCAAAAAACTATTGACTTTAATCCCCGTCTGCGCTATAGTTTAATACATTCAGATACAGTAATGTTTAATATTCTTTAAACATTACGTGAAAACTATAGGAGGCTACGAAAAAGATGAATGCCAAAAGAATATTCGGGATGTTAATTGCTTTATTCATGCTGATAGGTACAACGATAAGCATTAGCGCAAACGGGAACGAGATATGGGACGGCAGTATAGCCGTCGGATTTGAATCCGGCAACGGCAGCTTAGACTCACCCTACATCATAATGGATGCAAGTCAGCTTGCATATCTTGCGCAAAGCACGCTTGAAGGTAACAGCTACAGTGAAAGCTACATAAAACTCGGCAGCGACATTTATCTAAACGATACAACCGATTGGAATTCTTGGGAGAACGGAACCGTTCCCTCCAACGCATGGACTTGTATCGGCACTAACGACGCACCGTTCTGCGGAAATTTCGACGGTGACGGGCATACCGTTTACGGTATGTATATCGATATGGGAAATGACTCAAGTGCTATTGCACCTCAGGGACTTTTCGGCTGCACACGTTCAAGCGGCTCGCAGATAGCGGAAATAAAGAATTTGAATATAGCCTGTTCATATGTAAACGGTTATTCTATGATAGGCGGTATTGTGGGCTCATGTGAAATTACGAATGTTGTCAATTGTACCAATTACGCAACCGTAAACGGAACCAACAATGTCGGCGGCATAGTCGGTCACTATAACGGTTCGGGCAATTCCGACCCCGAAATCTATAACTGCATTAATCACGGCAAGGTATCGGGGAGAAACAATTTCATTGGCGGCGTAGTCGGCGGAACATACCAATGCTACGTTTCTCTTTGCGCCAATGACGGCTCTGTTTCGGGAAATAACTATGTAGCCGGCATAGTGGGCGGAAACGACTGGAACGGTCTCATAGATAAATGCTATAACAGCGGTAACATAAGCGGTAATTCATCCATTGCAGGTATTGCGGGATACAATAACGGACAGGTTTACGACAGCTATAATACAGCTACAATTACGGGAAACGACGAAACCGGCGGAATCACAGGTTCAAATCTCGAAAGCCATGTAAAACGCTGCTACAATATCGGCAGTGTCAACTGCGACGGCGAAACAGGTCCGATTCTCGGTATCGACTATGACGGTTGCAGTTTCCGTTACGGCTACTACCTTGAAGGTACTGCAAGCTCAAACGGCTATGGCACAAGCCTTACCGATGAGCAACTGTTAATTCAAGAAAGCTATGACGGCTTTGATTTTAACGAGGTCTGGTTCATCGACACCGATTCGGTTTACGCCTATGCTCAATTGCGTGATAATCCCCACATCACCCAATCGGGCAAACCCATCTCGGGCGATGCCGACGGCAACGGCGAACTCAATCTTACCGATGCAAACCTTATCATGAGGTATTCCCTCGGATTGGATTCTATAAGTGAAGAACTTCTCCGCTATTGCGACGTTGACAGCAGCGGAACGGTTGACATTACCGACGCACTTATCGTAATGCGCAGCGTAATGCAAAAGTAATGCAAAATTAAATTCAAATGAAAGAAAAAGCTTGCTGCAAAAGATTGTTTCACAAGAAATCACATCTTTTGCGGCAAGCCTTATTTATTTGTTGGTCTCAGTCTTTCTCAAACTTTGCGGTATAGGTAGCAACTTCATCAAAATTGTAATATTTATCTTCGATGCGTATAAGCTGTCCGTCTTCGGAATAAACCAATTTATCCCCTTCGGTCAGCACGAACCATTCATTTTCGGAAACCTTGTGTCCTTCCTCATCATACCAACCGACAAAGTGACTTCCTTCGGCTGCCGCTGCATAAATGACTACATTCGGATAGTGAGTATCATAATCAAGGCTCACAGAAACTATACCGTCTCCGTCCGCAAGTGCGGTAATATCAAAATCACGCAGCCACTCGGGAGCGGGGACAACAAGCCTGAATTCCCTTGCGCACGGATAAATGTCGCTTGAACCGATGCGTGCGTTGATGTAAACCTTTTCAAAGAAATGATTGCTTTTTTCCAAATCAATGTACATGCTCACATATTCCAGTTTGCCGCAGTTCTCTACTATCAACTCATCGGCAGAAATGTTGCACAATTCAATTGATCTCAAAGACTCAAAGCCGTCAAAGCGCAGTGTTCCGCCGAAGTTAAGGAACTTACTTTCGTCAATACAGAAAGATGATTGGATTTCTTCAACATAACCACTGTAATCAAAATGATAGCCGTTGCTATTAGCCCAAAGTATAAATTCATCGTAAGTATGACCATTTGCTTCATACTCTCGGTGTTCTCTTTCACTATGCAAATACCAAGTATAAGGATTGCCGGACTCATAGTATTCAAACAAAAGCTGACCGTTCGTTTTGCATTCAACTTTACTCGGTGTGTCGAAGAATGTATTAAGCATTTCAACATCATGTGTTGTTTCTGCCGGTGGGGTTGGCATAAGAGTAGGGGATATAGTAATCGGGACTATTGTTGCTTTTTCCGTCGGATCTGCATAAGTGCCTGCCGATGATGGTTCTACCGTCTGATTTTCGTCGGTTTCCGTGCAGGCGGAGAACATAACGAATACAGTACAG
>CAYPXV010000049.1:0-6166 GCA_964414925.1 uncultured Clostridium sp.
AGCAATTCAAAAGGATTGTTAAAATCGAGTTCAGGTCCTGCGTCAGGGTACGCTCGTTCAAGCAATAGCAATACTTCATCAACAAATTCCTGTTTTATCATTAGTCCTCCCTCATATTATTGATTAAACCCACTCATTAACTTCATTATCTTTCCCATATCCATACCGTTCTTTCCCATATTTTGCATACCCATTATAAGCTGTATCAATTGCAATTGGTTTGCATTTTGCTTGCCTGCCAATGGCTGTTTACGGTTACTTTTAATGGGAATATTATTAATATCAATACCGAATCCGTCACAGATAATTTTCAGTTCATTCGGAGCTACAAACGGCTCCATGGCAGCCAAAAACAATTCTAATTGCTCTGTCCCCTGCTCTTGATAAACTTTTTTTGCCATCAGTAAAGCAGGAGAATTATTTCCTCCCGAATGCACTGTACTAACCGCTTGATTTTTTGATTCCGACTGTTTAACAGGTCCTTTTTGCATTTTTTCACTCCATTCGATAATTCTTATTATTATAATACGCACATATTTTAAATGCCGTGCATATAAATTAATAAAAATAAAGAATAAACGAGGTAATCACCATGAACGACTTAAGCAATCAAGCAGATATAGATCAGCTTATCGAAGAATATCAAGGTAAATCGGATGATGAATTAATTACCGAACTTATCAACGCAATAGCAGTACAGAAAAGAGACGGGACTTTTAACGATGCTGAACTTACCATGATGGTTGAACTTATATCCCCTATGCTGTCCAACGAGCAAAGAGAAAAGTTAGATCATATTCTTTCGTTAATCGGCTAATCGGTCGTTTTTAAGCAAATCAGGGTATTATCCATTAAGACCATTACAATCGGCTGACCCTTGCCGTTTTTTGCTTCGATTTTAACTTCCTCGCTGTTAAAGCTCAATTCATCGCCTTGTCGTTGAACTGCAATCAACTGTACAGGATCTGTAACGTGTAGTGCCGCAACTAATTTGCTTCCGTTAGAAGCATTCTTTTTAAATGAAAAGCATTGTACGCCCTTTCCGTTTCTACCTTGAAGTTCAAAGTCAAACACGAAGCTGCGTTTCATGTAACCCCTGTCGGTAGCAACAAGAATTTCTCCTTCATCGGGAACATGCGACGCAAAAAGAACACTGTCGCCTTCATCGAGTTTAATTCCCTTAACTCCTGCAGAATTTCTGCCCGTTATCGGTACACTGTCGGATTCAAATCGGATACACATTCCCTTTTCGGTCACAAGCATTATCGGCATATCATGATTTTGTACCGATTCAACCGCAACAAGCTCATCATCTTCTTTCAAATTAACAGCCGCAATACGCCTTGATTTGGTTGAATATTCCGATGCTTCGCTGCATTTAACCAAGCCGTTTTGCGTATAGAAAAATATAAGTCCCGATGAAAAATCCTCATCTGTTGAAAGTAAAATCCTCTCGTCATCATCGATTTTTATTAATGATGATAAATTTACATTCTTTTGCTGTGGTTTACATTCTGGAATTTCACCGACCGGGATGCTTAACATATTCCCCTTCGTCGTAAACAAACGAAGCATTTTATTTGATGAAGAGTCGATAATTTTAATAGGCTTCTCATTGGCAATTAATTCATCCGTCTTCATTTTAGGCTGAATACGTTTGATTTTATTATCCGAAAGAATCATTAAGCATGTTTCCTCCGCTACGGGCAGTTGGTCATCTTCTGTCACCTCAATGCATTTATCCTCTATAAATTGAGTCTTTCTTTCGTGCCCGATCTGTTTGCGTATTTCGACAAGTTCGGAGATTATCAGCTCATGAAGTTTTTTGGATGAAGCCAAAATAGCGGACAATCTTTTGATTTGCTTTTGAGTATCGTTAAACTCTCGCTCTATTTCAATCTGCTCTAAGTTAGTCAGCCTTTGCAACCTCAAATCAAGAATTGCTTCCGCCTGAATAGCGGTGAGATTGAATTTTTCGATAAGACCCTGCTTTGCCTCTTTGGGTGATTTAGAAGCACGTATCAGAGCAATTACTTCATCAATATTCAAAAGCGCAATCATCAATCCGTCAAGGATATGAGAGCGACGTTCCGCTTGTTCCAATTCCGATCGGCATCTTTTGGTAACAATTTGCTCCTGATGCTTTATATAGTAATCAAGAATTTCCGTTAAGCCGAGCATTTTAGGCTTGCCGTCCGCAACAGCAACCATAATAACGCTAACCGTTTTCTGCAAATCCGAGTATTTAAACAATGCATTTAAAACGAGTTCGGGATTCACATCTTTTTTCAATTCGATTACGGCTCTTATACCGGTTCTGTCGGATTCGTCTCTGATGTCCGAAATTCCGCCGAATTGACTTTTCTTCGTCTGAACCAACTGCAATATTTTCTCAAGCGCAGCCGCCTTATTTACCTGATAAGGAAACTCAGTGATAACGATATTGGTTTTTCCGTTTTTCAGTTGTTCAAAATGCGTTTTAGCTCTATTTATAAGCTTTCCTCTGCCTGTTGCATATGCGGTTTTTAGTTCTTCGGACTCAACGAGAAAACCGCCTGTGGGAAAGTCGGGACCCGGTATTATCTTCATCAACGAATCCAAATCGATTTGCGGGTCATTCAGTCTGGCAATAACAGCATCAATAGCTTCGCAAGGATTATGCGGTGGAATACTGGTTGTTAAACCTACGGCAATACCGTTTGCGCCGTTAATGAGAAGGTTCGGAAATCTTCCCGGCAGAATATCGGGTTCCTTTAATGTGTCATCAAAATTAAGACTGAACTTAACGGTATCTTTATCTATATCACGGAGCAACTGCATGGCGGCAGGTGTCATTCTCGCTTCCGTATAACGCATTGCAGCAGCGGAATCTCCATCCATGCTTCCGAAGTTTCCGTGTCCGTCAACGAGTGGCACGCACATATTAAAATCCTGCGACATTCGCACAAGTGCATCGTAAACGGAGCTGTCGCCGTGAGGATGATATTTACCCAAACAGTCACCGACAATACGTGCCGATTTTCTATGTGGTTTATCCGGAGTCAACGAAAGCTCCATCATTGTGTACAGTATTCTTCTTTGAACCGGTTTCAGACCATCCTCTACTCTCGGTAAAGCACGCTCGAGTATTACATGTTCTGCATACGGAAGCATTGATTGATGCATAACATCATCCATGCTTTTTACAAATACCGTATTATCATGATTGGATTCAATCGGTAAATTTTTTTTAGTCATTTCATCCTCTTAGCAGTTCAATAGTCTTTTTCGGGTCGGTAGATGAGAACACTGCACTACCGGCAACCAGTACATCGGCTCCGTTTTCACGGCACAAACGTGACGTTTCGACATTCACTCCTCCATCTACCTCAATCATCGTTTCATTTAATCCACGTTCATTAAGCATATTTCTGATTATGGCAATTTTATCAGCTGCACGATGGATAAATTTCTGTCCGCCAAAGCCCGGATTTACCGTCATTACAAGGACCAAGTCGCAGCTACCAAGCAAGTATTCGACTGCACTGGGCGGCGTTGCCGGGTTAAGCGCAATACCCGCTTTCATGCCTAAAGAACGAATATAGTTAAGCGTCCTGTGTGCATGACGATCCGCCTCTATATGTATTGTTACGATATCTGCACCCGCATCTTTAAATGCGTCTACCCATTTTGAAGGTGTTTCCACCATAAGATGTGCATCAAAAATCAAATCAGAACGTTTTCTCAATGCCTTGCACATCGGTGCCCCGAAAGTTATGTTTGGTACGAACGAACCGTCCATAACATCCAGATGAACATAGTCGGCATTCCATTGTGATAATTTCTCTACCGCATCACCAAGGAATGCGTAATCTGCCGAAAGAATTGAAGGAGCAATTTTAATCATAATTTACCTCTCTGTTTATCATTCATATTTATGTTTCTTATTTTCTATCGCTTCGTTTACAAGGCGTACATATCTGTCATAACGCCCTCTGCTTATTTCTTTATCCAAAAGCTCGGATTTAATTTTACATCCCGGTTCCGACAAATGCATACAGTCGGCAAATTTACATTCAAACACATGGTTATTGAACTCGGGATAATAACTTTTGATTTCGGACGGCTCGCATTCTATGTTGTCCAGGAGACTGAATCCGGGAGTATCAAGCAAAGCGCAATTGTTTTGTATCGGAATCAATTCCGCACGCCTTGTTGTATGACGACCTCTTTCGGATTTTGCCGATAACTCCCCTGTTTCCAACTTAAGACCCGGAATCAATGCATTCATTAATGAAGATTTACCTACGGCGGACTGACCTGCAAAGCATATTGTAGCATTGCAAAGTTCTTTTTTTAATTCATCGATGCCATCCGAATATTTAGCGGATACGCAATAGATTTTAAATCCCGTATAGCGATAATCCACAATTATTTCATTGATTACCTGTCCTTCTGCCTCATCGCACTTATTGATGATAACAATCGGCTCGATTTTTATCTTTTCGCAGCATATCAAAAGCTTGTCCAAAAGCATAAAATCGGCTTTCGGTTTAGAGGCGGCAATAACGATAAAAAGCTTATCGATATTGGAAACAAACGGACGAACAAGGGTATTTCTGCGTTCATGAATCTTGACAATGTAACCGTAATTATCATTTGAGTTCAGCTCAACATCAACATAATCTCCGACCATAGGCGTTATCTTCTGTTTTCTGAACAGCCCCCTTGCCTTGCATTTGTATCGAGTATCATCTATAAGCACTGTATACAAACCGCCTATTCCGAGAATAATGATACCTTTTTCGATTGTTTTAATCAAAAATGCCTCCTATTGAATATCTCCTTGTCCGTTATCCGACCTTCTGCACACCTCGACATCAACCGTATCACCTATTAATAATTCGGTGTTGGGATTTTCCGACTGCCATATTATTGTATCATGAGGAAAGTCCGGTGAGTCAATATAAAGAATGTTTCCTATTTTTAAGCCTTTATCGGCTAAAGCGTTTTCCGCTTCCGATAACGTCATGCCGATTACATCAATCATAATCACAGCATCACTACCCAAGCTTATAGAAACATGAACATCTTCACCCTTTTCCATCAATTCTCCCGATTGCGTTTTTTGAACACATATTGTCCCTTCCGGATAATCGGAGTTCACATACTCATCGACAATCAGATTAAATTCTCTTTTCTTTAGAATTTCATCCGCTTCACTTTGCGTTTTTCCAAGTAAATACGGTACAACAAATTCTTCCTTTTTGTTGTTTGATGTTTCATCGATTATAAACCAGCAAAAAAAAGTTGCAAAGATAATCAAAGCTGAAATAAGAACTACACTGAGTATTTTTGACGCACTGTTCTTTTTCGCACCTACAAGCTTAATTCTTCTGTTTGGATGAATCATTGCTTTTTTTATAGCGTCTTGCATTTCCTGTGCGGAATGAAACCTATTGGCTTCATCCTTTTCCGTCGATTTAACGACTATATCGCTAATTGCAGGCGGAATGGTATTCATAATCTCCATAGGATGTTCTATTTTATCGAACATATGCTGCCTGGCAATTTTATCTACATCATCGCCGTCAAAGGGCAATTTTCCGAGTAGCATCTCATAAAAAATAATTCCCACGGAATAAATGTCATCCTCAATGCTTGCGGGTTTTCCTTGTAGCTGAGTCGGTGACATATAATGAATTGAACCTACAACGCTCTCCTTGTTTTGATTCGGTACATTTAAAGTTCGTTGAGCAACTCCGAAGTCCGAAAGCAATATCCTTTTATCTGTTGATACCAAAACGTTTTGAGGTTTTATATCCCCGTGAACATACCCTGCCTTGTGTACATATTTTAACGCTTCAAGTATCGACAAAGTAATGTTGGCTGCCGTTTTAACGTTTAACGTTTTTTGAACTTTTAAAGAGTCCTTTAAATTACAACCGTCAACATACTCAAAAGAGATAAATCTTCTATCGATATCTTCACTGTCTGTAAACAAGCCGTAATCATATGTCTTTACTATATTTTCACAATTAAATTTCAAAGCGGTATTGGCTTCATTTTCAAACTTATCGACAAAATCATGGTCGTAACAGTATTCGCTCTTTAATATTTTTAAAGCAACTTCCCTATTCGCTTCATTATCAAAGACTTTATATACATCCGACGTTCCGCCTGAATC
>CAYPXV010000049.1:6266-10853 GCA_964414925.1 uncultured Clostridium sp.
CCCTATTCGCTTCATTATCAAAGACTTTATATACATCCGACGTTCCGCCTGAATCTATTTCTTCCAAAATACTGTAACGGTCATTAATCATGAAATCAAATTTGTCCATAATCAATCTCCGTTATTCATCTCGGTTGTTTGACCGACACCTGTCGGTTCTTCGTACGACTGTTTGGAAAGTGTGTTTTTAACAAGTGCAACCGTCACATTATCTTGCGTTCCGTTTTTAATTGCACGTTCGACAAGCATATTACAGCAGTCTTCCGGGCGATCAATATTTGCCTGTATCAGTTCGAATATTTCTATGTCTGAAACTGCATTGTACAGTCCGTCCGTGCAAAGCAGAACGATATCATCCTCATTCAAATGACAATAGGAAATGTCCGATTTTACAAATTCGTCAGTACCTACAGCTCTTGTTAAAACATGCTTTAACGGATGAATTGCAGCCTGTTCGGGAGTAATAATTCCACTTTCAACCATCTCGTTTACAAGCGAATGGTCTTTTGTTATCTGCTTTAACTCTTTACCATCGCAAACATATAGCCTGCTGTCACCGACGCCGGCACAGTAAAATGCATTTTGTTCAAAATAAGCAACCAGTATTGTAGTACCCATGCCTTGCAGCATTTCTTCCTGTTCACCTATTTTCAACAACGTATCATTTGCATAAGTAACCGAATGCTGAAGCATCGTTTGAACTCTGACATTGCTATCACATTTTTCTATGTAATTAAGGGCTGCTTCAAGTGCGAGAATGCTTGCTATTTCGCCTGCTACATGTCCTCCTATTCCATCAGCAACCATGACTACGTCTTTTGCATCGTTTTCTTGTGGAACATAGACCGCATCCTGGTTGGTTTCACGTCCTCCTTTATCCGTCCTATATGCATAAATCATGACTTTTTAACCTCATTTTCCGAATTAAACTTATTCCTGAGCTGTCCACAAGCACCGTCTATATCCGTACCCAGTTCCCTTCGAACTGTTGCCGAAATATTCATGCTCTCCAGCCATTGTGCAAATTGATATGCGTATTTTCTTGTTACACCGTTTAAATTCCTTTCCTTAACGGAATTAAGCGGAATCAGGTTTACATGGCAGTTGATACCTCTGAGCTTATCCGAAAGTTCTTCGGCACATTTTCTTGAAGCATTAACTCCGTCTATCAATGCATATTCGAAGATAACACGTCTGCCGGTAGTATCCGCATAATATTTTGCAGCCTTTATCAATTCCGGCATATTATAAGCATGGCTTATCGGCATTATCTTACTACGTATTTCATCATTAGGTGCATGTAGCGATATACAAAGCGTAACATGCGGAGCATCTTCTATAAATTGATAAATCTTCGGTACTATTCCGCAGGTTGAAAGCGAGATATTGCGGGGACTGATTCCCAGTCCGTCCGCTGCTGTTGCTCGTTTCAAAAAGCGAACGGTATTATCATAATTGTCCAGCGGTTCACCGCAGCCCATCATTACAATATTAGTTACGGTTCTTTTTCTGCTCTTTTCATCACCGAAATACCTTTCGACCGAAGTCACCTCGGATAGCATTTCGGAAGCAGTGAGGTTTCGCACCTTTCCGTTTAAGGTTGAAGCACAAAATGCGCACCCCATACGACAACCTGCCTGCGTTGATATACACAATGTATTGCCGTATGAGTATCTCATCAGAACGCCCTCTACGATATTATTATCTTCAAGTTCGTACAGCATCTTAGCCGTTTCGTCTTTTTCTGAAAAAAGAATTTTAATGATATTTGCATATCCGAACGAATAAGAGCTTAACACTTCTCTTACGGATTTCGGTATATTCAACATCTCTTCCGGTCTTACACCTTTAGACAGCCATTCGAGTATTTGTTTAGCACGAAAAGAAGGCTCATTCATTTCCGATAAAAAAGCCTTAAGTTCATCCGCTGTAGCAGATGCTAAACCTTTTTCAAAAGGGTTTGACAATTCAACCATTGTTAATTATTTCCTTTTAACCATTCTTGCAATAAAGAAACCGTCGGCACTGTCCAAATGAGGAAACAACTGCAACATCCCCGATTTAATTCTTTCCGAGTATTCCGACGGAACAACGTCCGAGAAATCATCAGGTTCAAATTCGTTATTAATTTCCACAAATTGAGTAATGCAATCCTCATTTTCTGATTTTGAAATTGTGCAAGTCGCATAAACAAGTGCACCTCCCGGTGCAACATATTCGGCGCAGCAGTCAAGGATCTGCCTTTGTACTTTGCACAAATCTTGTATTGAGTTTTCGGTTCTGTTTAAAAACGTATCCGGCTTTGAAGTTACACCAAAACCCGAACACGGAGCATCTACAAGCACAACATCAAAGCACCCTCTTTTCTGCGGCATAAGAATTGCTGCATCATGTTGAGTGCATACTGCATTAACACCCAAGCGTAAAAAGTTTAAGTTTGTAATCTCTACTCTTTTTTCATGCAATTCCCACGCCTGAATATCCACGTCATTCTCCGTTAAAGATGCGATATAGGCAGTCTTGCCTCCCGGAGCTGAACATGCATCCAAAACCTTCATACCTTTTTTTACTTTGCAAGCTTTACAAACGAGCATGGCACTTTCACTTTGAATAGCGATTTTTCCCTCTGAAAAGAGAGAATCCGAAGCAACATCATATCCCTTGTTCAGAATAATCGCATTGCTGTCCATACGACCAATCGAGAAATCGATGCCAAGTTCCTTTAGGTGAAGAACCAACTCATCATTTGAAAATGGATACTGCGCTCTGAGAGTTACTCCCGAATAAACGGTAGACCTCATCTTGACGGTAAAATCCCTGCCGTACAACGATAAGTATTCTTTTGCTAAAAACTTAGGCAAACCGTAACGAATATTCAACAGTTCAACATCATCGTCCGGTATTTGAGGAAGATTATCACGTTCTCTGTCCACTCTTCTCAAAACAGCATTGACAAATCCGGATAATTTTCCTTTACCGATTGAATGAGTTAACTTAACGCTTTCATTAATGACGGCATATGACGCAGTATGCATCGCTATAAGCTCCGCGATTCCCATCCTAAGTATCAATCGTATGCTTTTATGTAAACGTCCATCAACGAATTTATTGATTATAAAGTCCGAATAATTCAAATTCTCGACCGTTGCATAAGCCAAGGCGGAAATGTACGAAGCAGATTCGTTGCCGATGCCGTATGTTGCTTTTTTTAATGCAAGATGCAAATACATTCCACGGTTTAAAACATTATCAAGAACATTATATGCAACACGTCTATCCGTCAAGTACCCAATATTCTCCCCTCTAATTGTTTTCCGTTTAAAGCAGCTTTAGCAGTCATTCGTTTTGAATTTTCAAATTGAAGTTCTATTATTTCAAGAACTCCATCCGAGGTTTTAACAAACAAACCTTTTTTTGCCGAAGCGATAACACATTCTCCGATTTGAGCGTCTTTAAAATCCAAGTCATTATGAGCCAAAGCCTTAAATAGTTTAATGCGCTGTCCGTTCAACGTCGTATATGCCGTAGGGGCGGGATTCAAGCCTCGTATCTTATTATTCAGTTGAACAGCAGAAGCATTAAAGTCGATAAAGCAATCCTCTTTCCTTATCATCCGACACCTACAGGCATCATGTTCGTCCTGTGGAATCGGAACGAGTGAACCCTTAACAAGCTCATTGATTGTATCTTTCAATAATTCCGCACCCAGAATGGAAAGTCTCTCGTAAAGTTGACCGTAAGTTTCTTCTTCACCGATTTCAACTTCTTTTTTAAGTAGAATATCTCCCGTATCCATTCCCAGGTTTGTCATCATTGTTGTTACGCCTGTATGCTTCTCACCGTTTATAATCGCCCACTGGATAGGTGCTGCACCACGATATTTCGGAAGCAAACTTCCATGTACGTTTACGCAACCATACTTCGGAATGTCCAAATTTTCTTGCGAAAGTATCTGACCGAAAGCAACAGTAACCATTAAATCAGGCGCAATGCGTTTTAGTGCCTGAACACCCTCTGTAGACTTTATCTTTTCAAATTGATAAACAGGAATGTTATTTTCAATGGCTAATTTTTTTATCGGCGGCATAGCATAGCCGTGACCTCTGTCCTTGGGTCTGTCGGGTTGCGTGTATACCTCTATTTCATGATGCTCCGCAATAAGCATTTTTAATGACGGAACAGCAAATTCGGGAGTTCCTAAAAACGCAATCTTCATTACTACTCAATTTCCTCGATATCCGAATCATCGCCGATGCCCTCAGGCGGCTCGGTAACTTTTTCAAGATAAACATGACCGTCAAGATGATC
Organism: uncultured Clostridium sp.; assembly: GCA_964414925.1. GTDB lineage: Bacteria > Bacillota > Clostridia > Christensenellales > CAG-138 > PeH17. The sequence continues at coordinate 10,575 of CAYPXV010000049.1, forward strand.
GCACTCGTGAAGCATCGCTCTTGCTAACAAACCCTCACCGGTGTATTCCATTAATTCACCATATCTGTTATATGCATGCATAACAACGAGATTAGGACGAACGACATATCCTTGTTTCCCCGGGAATGAAAGACAACCTTCAAATCCGCCCTGCTCGCCTGATGTTTCGATTATCTGCGGATTAATTGCTTCTATCAAGCCGTCTCCGCAATCTATAACAACTACTCGGCGGAGAATCCCTATTTGCGGTGCAGCAAGACCCACGCCTTCAGCATGATA
>CAYPXV010000050.1:0-10497 GCA_964414925.1 uncultured Clostridium sp.
ACATTGGCAGCTTCCACTCGTGTAGATTTTAAAAATTTCAACCTTGCTGGAACATTGTAAAAAAGATCCGAGACTTCGATTGTTGTGCCGCAAGGACAACCACATGGCTCGTTATAAATCTTTTCTCCGCCTTCGATTTTCAAGTTTGTTCCGTATTCGCCGTCCGCCGTTCGAGTTCTGATTGTCACTTTGGATACTGCGGCAATTGATGCAAGTGCTTCGCCCCTGAAACCGAGAGTTTCTATATGTTCAAGATCCGATGAAGTGTTTAACTTACTTGTTGCATGGCGCAAAAATGCCTTCTCGACATCTCCGTTGTCAATGCCGAAACCATTATCCGTTATTCGTATGTAATCAACACCGCCGTTGCGTATTTCTATAGTAATTGCAGTACTTTCCGCATCAATGGAATTTTCTACCAATTCCTTAATGACGCTGGCAGGTCGTTCGACAACTTCGCCTGCTGCAATCTTGTTTGCCACACTCGGTGTTAAAACTTGAATCCGTCTCATTTGCACAATTTCGCCCTCGAACTAAGTTCATATAATTTTCTGAGTGCTTCCAAAGGGGTAATAGAATCTGCGTCTATATTTTGCAGCTCACGTACAAGTTCTTCTTCGGAAGTACCGCCGAGCAGAGAAACCTGTTCAGGTTTAGGCTCGTTTTTTACACGTTCTGCTGCATTGTTGATATCGGAAGCTTCAATTTCCTTTAAAATCATTTTCGCCCTTTCAATCAGCGGTGCGGGAAGTCCCGCAAGTTTGGCAACTTGAATACCGAAGCTTTTATCTGCTCCGCCGCGAACGATTTTTCTGAGGAAAATGATGTTATCGCCGTATTCTTTTACGGTTATTCTATAATTCTTTACTCCGTCAAGCTTACCTTCGAGTTCCGTAAGCTCATGATAATGGGTTGCAAACAAAGTCTTGGCACCGCACTTGGATTCATTTGCTATGAATTCTAAAACAGCCCATGCAATGCTTAACCCGTCAAACGTACTTGTACCTCGTCCGATTTCATCGATAATCAGAAGACTTCTGGAAGTGGCATTATTCAATATGTTAGCCATTTCAGTCATTTCAACCATAAATGTACTTTGTCCGCTTGAGAGACTATCGGATGCTCCGACACGGGTAAATATTCTGTCAACAATGCAAATGTTGGCTTTTTTAGCAGGAACAAACGAACCTATGTGCGCCATAAGTGTTATAAGTGCCACTTGCCTCATATAGGTACTTTTACCTGCCATATTAGGACCTGTCAGGATAATTACTCGGTCACCTGAGTTGTTCATATTAGTTGAATTTGCAACAAATCCTGCTTTCATTTTATTTTCGACAACAGGATGGCGTCCGTCGGTAATTTCAATTTTACCCTTAACATTTATTTGAGGCCTGACATAATTATTTGCCACTGCTATAAGTGCAAGTGCCAAATATGCATCAAGCTCGGCAATAAGCTTTGCATTGGTTTTTAATCTTTCTATGGATTCTACAAGCGTAGCTCTTATTCGGCTGAACAGTTCGTATTCCAAAGCAATGCAGCGTTCTTTTGCTCCGACTATCTTTTCTTCGGTTTCTTTAAGTTCGGGAGTAACGTATCGTTCCGCATTGGCAATCGTTTGCTTTCTTTGATATTCAAGCGGAACATTTCCGACCATTGATTTTGTGACTTCAATATAGTACCCGAAAACTCTGTTAAAACCTACCTTTAGATTTTTTATGCCGGTACGTTGACGTTCGTTTAGTTCAAACTGCTTAATCCAATCACCGCCATGTTCGGCTAAGTCACGTAATGAATCGATTTCATTATTATAACCTGCTCGAATTATACCTCCGTCACGAACTCCGACCGGTGGTTCATCGGTAATTGCATTCGAAAGCAGCCCCACAATATCTTCCATCGAGTCAAGATTTTTGGCAATAAAATCAAGACGATTTGATTTAAACTTCGAGGCGACATTCTTTATTCCGACTAACCTCTTTAATGATATGCACAGAGAATAACATTCCCTCGGATTTACCGAGCCGTATGCTATTTTACTGCAAAGTCTTTCGATGTCACAAACACCCGAAAGTAAATCGGCAAGCAGTTCTCTTTGCTGAATCTCTTTAACAATACTTTCGACTGCGTCGAGTCTTTGGTTGATAGATTCTTCAAGTTGCAAAGGATAATCGATCCATTTTCTAAGCATTCTTCCGCCCATGTTTGTTTTAGTCTTGTCCAAAACAAACAGTAGTGTGCCTTTTCTGTTACCGTCAAAACGAAGTGGATCGGTTAATTCCAGATTTCGTCTTGTTGTCGAGTCAAGCACCATATACTCGGATCTTCTGATTTTGGTCAACTTCAAAATATGAGACAACGCATTTTTTTGTGTTTCTTCAAGATAGAATAACAAAGCACCCGCTGCGCAAATATCGTTGCTGTTTTCCCTTATTCCGAAGCCATCTAGAGATACAACCCCGAAATGCTGCTTTAAATGCTCAAAACAGGTTGAATAATTAAAGCAACGATCGGAATACTGCTGTGTATAAAACTTGCTCTTTATAAAAGCGGATAGCTTTTCGTTTTCAAATAAAGTGGAGTTAGCGATGATTTCTTTCGGGAAAAGTCTGTCAAGTTCATTGCATAGATCTTGAACCGCATCTTTAGATTCAACGGACATTGTGAAAAATTCACCGGTTGAGACATCGCAATACGCAACTGAAAAAACATTTCCTTTCGAATAAATCGCAGCGATATAGTTATTCGTTCTTTCGTCGAGCATCGATTCCTCAATTACAGTGCCCGGAGTAATTATTCTTATAACATCACGCTCAACCAACCCCTGGGAAGTAGAGGGATCGGTGAGTTGCTCGCAGATTGCAACCTTGTATCCTTTTTTTACAAGCTTGGTAATATAACTGTCAACAGAATGATACGGGACTCCGCACATCGGAACACGTTCGGGCATACCTGCGTCTCTACCGGTTAATGTTAACTCCAGTTCCTTTGAACCGACAACGGCATCTTCAAAGAACATTTCATAAAAGTCACCTAATCTGAAAAATAAAAGACAATCTTTATATTTTTCCTTAATTAAAAGGTACTGCTGCATCATCGGTGTAAATTTAGCCATATACAAAAACCTCTTTCATGTTTCACAAAATCAATGTCGTTCAACCGTACGACAAACGTAGTTATTTGTCGGTTATATGACCGACAAGGGAATTAAACTTGAAACCGTCAACTTTCACCGGTACAATTTTTCCAATTAATTCTTCACTTCCTTGGACGTAGACCATTTTAAAATTCGAAAGTTTTCCGAACAGAAGCGGTTCACTTCTGCGATCCACTCCCTCGACCAGGATTTCACCCTCATAGCCTATGCATTTTTCGTTATTTGACGGAAGTGTTTCGGCGAGGATTGAATTCAACAGATTCAGCCTTCTTTTTTTCTCCGCTTCCGGAATTTGATTATCCATTTTTTCCGCAATTGTACCGTGTCTTGGTGAGTAGGCAAATGTATATGCATTGCTGTACCCAACTTTGCGAACAAGATTACATGTGTCCTCAAAATCCTGTTCGGTTTCACCGGGGAATCCAACGATTATATCGGTGGTTATTTCAACGTCTTTGACTGAAGCACGAAGCTTGTCTACAAGCTCTAAATAGTGTGCGCTTGTATATCTTCTGTTCATTCTTTTGAGAATTTCATCGCTACCCGATTGAACGGGAAGATGAATATGTTTACAAACCTTGTCCAATTTAGCCATGGCTTCAATCAAATCATCCGATAAATCCTTTGGATGTGAAGTCATAAATCTGATTCTTTTTATACTATCGATTTTGTTTACTTCTTCAAGTAATTTCGGGAAGGTTACTCCGTCATAATTGTACGAATTGACATTTTGCCCGAGCAATGTTACTTCGCTAAACCCTTTCTCCGCTACCGAACGCACTTCATCAATGATGTCTTGAACACGTCTGGATCTTTCTCTGCCCCTGACATACGGTACGATGCAATAAGTACAGAAATTATTGCACCCATACATTATGTTGACGAATGTAGAAAATCCCTGCTCACGTTCGGCGGGAATCCCTTCGACAACTTCTCCGTCACTTTCGGTAACATTGAAAATCCTTGTATCTTGCAATGTTTTTTCGAGCATGAGGGGAAAATTTTTCAGTTCATGCGTACCGAATACCATATCTACAAATGGGAATCTTTTAAACAACTTTTCAGCAACATCCTTTTGTTGCATCATGCAGCCGCAAACCCCCAAAATCAAACGGGGATTTTCCTGCTTAAGTTCCTTTATAAATCCGACATTCCCGAAAGTTCGAAGCTCTGCATGTTCTCTTACACAACAGGTGTTAAAAAGAATCAGATCCGCTTCTTTTTTATCGGCAACCTTTGTGTATCCGCAGCAGTTTAACATTCCGGCTAATTTTTCGGAATCATGTTCATTCATTTGACAGCCGTATGTTTCTATGTAAAACTTTAAATTTTTTCCGGCAATTGTATTCCTTATTCTTTCAACTGCGGAATTTATACTTAAATCATCACGAATATCAATCATAGTTACACCTTTCGAATATCAATGTTCTCCTTTATTGTACTTTAAAACTGTGAATTAAGCAATATTCAATTTTGCAACCGGTCTTTAAGAACACGGCAATCATTACTGTTGCGACAAATATAATGCCTCATGGCGAAAGTTCACAGAGTTAGCGACATAGCTTGTTGTTTCAATGCTTCATGAAGTTTTGCGATATTAAGGTTGAACGCATCATGAATATACATCCCCAAAGACCATTCTCGTTTTTTATAGCATAAAGCCAAATATTCATCTTCATTTTAGCACTTTAACCTTATTTTGTCAAATACGCACAGTGAACTCAAATCAAAATAAGAGCAATATTCTAATTGAATATAACTACGCATTTTGGCGGTTCAATCCGATAGTAGATTTTTATTCATTAAAATATGCACGATTTTGTATCAAAAGGTCTTTTCAAAGCGGATTTATTATGTTATAATCTCAGTGTGTTTTGAGCGACTGAGCATAAACACTTATCATAAAGTATATGAGGAGAAATTATATGGAAAACGTTAAGGTTGCTCTGTGGGGCTTCGGTGCCATGGGCTCAGGTATTGCAAAAGTTCTTCTGAACAAAAAGGGTGTTGATATCGTCGGTGTTTGTGACATTCATCCCGACCGTGTCGGCAAGTCTATTTATCAGCTTCTCGATGTGCCTCAGAATGAGCGTCCGAATGTATTTGTTAACCCCAAAATTGAAGAGGTTGTGCATGACGGAAACTGTGATATCTGCGTCATAGCAACAGATTCTTTCACAAGAAAAGCTTTTCCGAAAATCAAATACATCGTTGAACAGAAAGTTAACGTTGTATCAACAGCGGAAGAAATGAGCTATCCGATGGCACAAGAGCCGGAGCTTGCCGAGCAAATGGATAAGTTGGCAAAAGAAAACGGTGTTTCCATTCTCGGAACGGGAATAAACCCCGGTTTAATGATGGATCTTTTAGCCGTCTGTCTGAGCGGATGTATGACGGATGTTACCAAAGTTACTTGCCGCCGTGTAAACAGCCTTTCACCGTTTGGCCCTGCCGTAATGGAGGAACAGGGAGTAGGTCTTACCGTAGAAGATTTTAATAAGGGCGTTGCGGACGGAACACTGGCAGGTCATGTCGGCTTTGCGGAGTCTGTTGGAATGATTTCCGAAGCACTCGGATGGAAAGTCGATAAGTTCGAACAGCAGATGTCGCCCATCGTTACCGGTGTTGACAGAAAATCACCGTACGGATTTGCAAAAGCAGGCGATGTTGCAGGCGTAAATATGACAGGTCAGGGTTATGTTGACGGTGAAGTTAAAATTGACATGATTCATCCTCAGCAGATAGAACCCGAGATGGAAGGAACTCATACCGGAGACTACATTATTCTCAACGGAACCCCCGAAGTAAATATGAGTATTCGTCCCGAAGTGGATGGCGGCATAGGCACGATCGCTATGGTCGTCAATATGATTCCCCACGTCATTAACGCTCGTCCGGGTCTTAAAACCATGCTCGATCTTCCCGTTCCCCGTGCAATTATGGGTGATTTCAGGGATTATATCGAAAAATAAAGAATTTTCTATAAGCACATTCGAGTTTATACTCATGTGCTTATATCTGTAAAAAAGGATGGAACATTAGTATGGCAAAAAAAGGTGATTGGGTTCAAATTCATAATATTGTTTTGAACCCCGAAGAGCGATCGAATGCTTTACCGGAAGATACGAAAAAGCATCCCCTTGAAATGTGGGTTAAAGGTTATTTACAATCGGATGCCGAACTTGGCGAAGAAGTTGAAGTAAAAACCGGAACAGGTCGTAAAGCAGTGGGAAAATTGGTTGATGAAGCTCCCTATTTCGAACATAATTTTGGGTTTTTAATTCCCGAAGTTTTGAAAATAGGAGATATGGTTCGTGAAATAACCTTCGGAGGTGAAGAGTAATGGATAATAGCTACGCTGCGTTGATGTCCAGAAAGAACGATATTATCCGTAAAGCAGTCGGAATGGACTATTCCGCTTTCGAATATGAAGGCATCGGCTTTGACTATGAAGCAATGATGGCGGCAACGGGTTACTCAATCGAGGAACTTCAGCATATTCAATCTCTTTTCAGCGTCGGAAACACTCCGATCATTGAACTGAAAAACTTAACTAAGCTTGCACGCAAATGCGCTCCCAAAGGAAAGGGCGCACGAATATTCATTAAGGACGAAGCTGCAAATCCGAGTGGAAGTTTTAAAGCAAGACGTTCGTGCATCAGCGTTTATCAGGCAAAAAGATTGGGCTATAAAGGTGTTGTAACCGCTACAAGCGGTAACTACGGTGCTGCGGTTGCCTGTCATGCGGCAATGGCAGGACTGAAATGCATCGTTGTTCAGGAATGCTATGACAGTGCCGGAGTCGGACAGCCCGAGATAATCGAAAAGGCTCGTAAATGCGAGGCACTCGGAGCCGAAGTAGTTCAGCTAACCGTAGGACCTGAACTGTTTTCCACGGTTTTACGCCTTCTTGAAGAAACAGGCTATTTCGATGCTTCTCTTTATTCTACGTTCGGAATTGCAGGAATAGAGACTCTCGGCTATGAGATTGCACAGCAATTCAGAAGTAAGTTCGGCGTAGACCCGGATGCTGTTGTTTGCACAAATGCAGGCGGCGGTAATTTAACCGGAACAGCAAGAGGACTTAGAAAAGCTGACTGTCATGCAAATGTCATCGGTGCAAGTGTTAACCTCTCGGGCTTACATATGGCAAGCGACGATCAGTTTAATAAAAAGAGCTTTACAACAGGACACACCGGATTCGGTATTCCGTTCAGTGTAAATCCGGATAGGAGCGATGTACCCAGAAGTGCGGCAAGACCCCTTCGCTACATGGATAGATACGTTACCGTCAGCCAAGGCAGTGTATTTTTCATTACCGAAGCTCTTGCATCCCTTGAAGGTCTGGAAAAAGGACCGGCAGGCAACACCGCTCTTGCAGCAGCATTCCGTATAGCACAGGAAATGGACGAAGATCAGTGCATTGTTGTCCAGGAAACCGAATACACAGGTGCGGGAAAACATATTAATCCCCAATTGTCTTTCGCAAGGCAGAACGGAATTGATATTCATTTTGGTGATCCCAAAGACGAAGTTCCCGGAAAGTCGATAATTTTGCCCGCACATCCGTCTCTTATTCAAGTTACGGAGGTAGACCTTGATCATGTTCGTCGTTCCAATATCAAGAATGCTATTGGCGCAACACCCAAAGATTCACTTACACAACAGGACATTCAGTATCTTGTTGACGAAACCAACAGTAGTGAGCAATTTGTTAAGAGCGTTATCGCCGATTTATAATGAAAAAGGAATTTAACAATGAAAAGAAATGATGATTTTAAAGAAAGAAGAGCTCATCTGGCAAATTTGACAGATGAACAATTGGAAGCTCGTTTTTGGGAGCTTGCCAACAAGCTCGTTGATCCCCTGCTTGAAATGGGATACGAATACACCAGTCCCGCAGTAGAAAGATCCGTTTTGTTGAGAATGGGTTTTTCCTCCATCGAAGCTAAGGCAATTGTAGACGGATGCATTGAACACAGCTTGATTGAGCATGGAACAGGCAATGTGATTTATCGTGTTGCAAAAGAACAAAACACCGATATACGCAGCGCAGGACTTGCACTCATTGACGGCAAATTTTGGGATGATGCCGAAAAGCTTTTTAGGGAGGTTAATTAAATATGAGCGATTATAAACTTACCCCTGATAAACCCATTAACGTTGAAGAAATACTGAAAGACTTGGAAAATTACCGTCCTCGTCGCAGAGGTTGGACATGGCGCAAACCGGTCAATGAATTGCATATGGGACCGTTTGAGTACCATGATTGCACCGAACCGCTTGAAAGAAGCGTTCCATTGCCCCCTGCTCATTATTTTGAAAATATAGACCCACAGCCTGCTCCCGTAATAACCACAGAAATCGCATCGGGTAGATTCGAAGATGATATCCGCAGAATGCGCATGGCGGCTCACCACGGTGCAGACCATATAATGGTTATAAGAACAGCAGGACAAAGCCATTTTGATGGGCTCATTGAGGGAACCCCACAGGGAATGGGTGGTGTTCCGATTACACGTAAGCAGGTTCGTGCCCAACGTAAAGCTTTGGACATGATCGAAGATGAAGTCGGTAGACCGATTAATTACCACAGCTATGTTTCAGGTGTTGCAGGACCCGATATAGCGGTAATGTTTGCAGAGGAGGGTGTGAACGGCGTTCACCAAGATCCTCAGTACAATGTTATCTATCGTAACATTAATATGATTCGTTCCTTTGTCGATGCTTGCGAAAGCAAAAAGCTCATTGCCTGGGCGGGAATGGCGCAAATCGACGGTGCGCATAATGCAAATGCTACTGCAAGAGAAGCCTGGAAGGTTATGCCCGAATTGATGGTTCAGCACGGCATTAATGCTATTTTCTCGGCACGAGTCGGCATTCCCAAAGAAAACATTTGTCTTTCTACCGTACCGCCTACAGCAACTCCTGCTCCTTGTGTTTACATGGATTTACCTTATGCTGTTGCTCTCCGTGACATTTTCCATGAGTATAAAATGCGTGCTCAAATGAACACTAAATACATTGAATCAAGCACTCGTGAAGCAACGGTTACTCATGTTCTCAATATGGTTATATCGAAGCTGACAAGTGCCGATATTCAAAGTACCATAACGCCTGATGAAGGAAGAAACGTACCGTGGCACATTTATAACATCGAAGCATGTGATACGGCGAAGCAAACATTGGTAGGTCTTGACGGACTTATGGAAATGGTTGAGCTTAAAAAGGATGGATACTTGCGTGAAAAAGCTCGTGAATTGAAAGAAAGAGCTGTACTGTTCATGGAGGAAATGCTTGAACTCGGAGGTTATTTCAATGCTGTTCAAGAGGGCTTCTTTGTTGACAGCGGCATTTATCCCGAACGTAACGGAGACGGTATAGCTCGCAAGATAGACGGCGGAATCGGTGCGGGAACTATTTTTAAGCGTGCAGAGGACTACATGGCACCCGTTACAGCACACTACGGATACAATAATGTAGCACAATACGGCGATGAATACGTCGGTAATCCCTCGGCACTTATTGGTGGTTGCACTCTTGAGTGCCCCGAAAAAATTGTTTACATCGATGAACTCGATGAATCCGACAATGTAAATGTGCGTATGTCTGAAGTTAAGGAGTTTATTCCCGGCGGAAATAAGATTCGTCCTGAGATGGAATGGCTTGCTGACGGCACCGTAATGCTTACAATGTTCTTCCCTGCATCAAAACAAATTGCCGAAGCTGCTGCATTGGAATGTGCAAAAAGGATGAATCTTACCGAGTGCGAGGTAATCAGTCGAGAGATAATGTCACCTCAAGATGGAACACGTATTGAGGTTAAGGGCAAAGTTCCGTTTGCCATTGATATTGATAAGCTCGTTATACCTGAAGAGCCCGATGTCCTTTCGGATGACGTTATCAGAGCAGATATTGAGCGTAAACCGATGCGTATAGTTGCGGCGACTGTCGGCGAAGATGAACATTCGGTTGGTTTGCGTGAGATAATCGATATAAAGCATGGCGGAATAGAAAAGTACGGCATGGAAGTATTCTATTTGGGAACTTCCTGTTCACCGGAAAAGTTGGTGAATGCTGCTATAGAGCTTAATGCAGATGCAATTATGGCTTCCACCATTATCAGTCATGACGATATCCACTATAAGAATATTGCTAAAATCGATGCTATTGCACGAGAAATGGGTATTCGTGACAAGATCATCTTCGTGGCAGGCGGTACACAAGTTACGCCCGAGCTTGCCAGAAAAGCAGGTGCGGATGAGGGCTTCGGCAGAGGTTCCCGCGGTGTTCATAATGCTACGTTCTTGATAAAACGTAGATGGGAAATGGAAGAA
>CAYPXV010000051.1:0-10489 GCA_964414925.1 uncultured Clostridium sp.
GCTCCCTTTTTTAAAGGGAGCCGGCACGACGCAGTCGTGACTGAGGGATTTTTTGTGAAAAAGGGGTCGGCAAACCCCTCCGTCAAAAATCAAAGATTTTTGCCACCTCCCCTTTGTAAAGGGTCGGCTGTACACGGCATAAAAGCTATTTGTCGATATCAGGATTACAGAGGTGAGAGAAACACAGAACTACTTTCTGCACAGGAGTTTTTGCAGCATTCCGACAAAGGACTCGATACAGTCGTAATTGAGTGAATAGTAGACTCGTTTGCCGGTTGTATCGAGCTTAATAAGTCCTTCTGCAAGCAATGCGTTTATGTGATGAGAAATCGTTGCCGGGGTTACGCCGAGGTGGGCGGCAAGCTCCCTGCCGTACCGGGGTGCTTCGGACAGTTTTACGAGAATATCAAATCGGCTCTTACTTCCAAGCACATTCATTATCGATGCAAGTTTTGAATTTACATCCCAGTCAGGGTGGTAAAATTCCTTCAGCGAATCATACAGTACACCTATACCGCCGAATATGTTCTTATGCTCTTTATCCACAAAGTTAAAAACTATAATGTAAAAATATGAAAGCATCGGGTAGATATCGAATTCGCTATCGGCGCAGGTAGGCTGCTGTAGCATATCACTGAAAAGCTTACTTTCTTCTTTCGGCGTATTAAAGGGTGAGTATCGCTCTTTAAAATGCAGCAGCAAGGGTTCTATGATTTGCCTGCATTTTTTAAATTCCTCCGCCACCGGCAGAATCGCACGCTCCAACATATCGATATACTTATTTTTGTGAAGTACCACATCGATAAGCAAGAGCTTTGATTCATCGGACAGTTCGGATGCAATAATTTCTTCTAATACCTCCGTTTGCGAAATTCCGTTTTCGGGAATCTCATCGTTTAGTCTAATCGCTATCGAGTCAATTACAGCATTCGATTTCTCCCTTATGAGCTTAAAACAGTTGCTTTCATCCGCCAAAATCTCCAGTGAACCGATAAGCAAGTTGGCAACAAAATAATTGCCGGGTACTGCCGGATCATATGTGGAAGTATCCAAGTTGCGATAAAGCAGAGAAAGTTCCTCCGCATTTATTTCAACACTGTCATCCAATCTTTTTTCAAGTTCTATAAGCGGCTTTATGTATGCCTCGTCCGAAAAAACAACATCTGTTCGAAAAAAAGCTTTCTTTCTGAAATAATCCTCGGTTCTGAATCCCGCTTGCTTGCTCGCAAGAAAAAAATGTGCCTCCATCAACGGCAACGGCTCAAAATTAATCATTTATTTCCTTTCCGTCATCTATGTTAGATGAGTATTTAACCTTTCTCGGTCATTATAACACTTTTTTTTAAAAAAAGCTATTGACAAATCGATAATATGGGTATATAGTAGGAATACATCTTACTTAGGTTAGATGGATATCAAACATCGCTGTGGCGAAAGGAGACGAAAATGAGAAGAACGATTTCAATTCTGATGGCAGTGCTGATCATATTGGGCTGCACACTACCGATATTAACGGTAGCGGAAACAAACAGGCAGAAGCTTTACGGCAATGTAAAGAACGAAGCAGGTATCGGAAAGACGAACGAGACTGACGGACAAGTATCTCTCAAAGAACTTCCCGACGGACTTGAGAGCAGACAGGCTGCGGATCTAAATGAAGCACTGAATGTCCCCGGGGGAGACCTTCAATTTGAGATTATGGACTATCCTGATTACGGTTTTTATCCCTGGGTTGTTGATGGGGATTGTGCGAGATCGGAAGCAGGACCCGTTGGGATATACGGCGTAGCACAGGCTACCGTATCGACGTATGTTGACGCAAAGGAAGGCAAAGGCGTATCTTTCCGTTTCAGAGTAAGCTGTCAGGACGCAGAAAATACGGACTGGTTTGGTTTCTTTGTAGATAATTCTCCCATATGCGTATGGTACGGAGAAGTTGATTGGACAGAATTTTCATATCCTCTTCCCGCAGGCGAGCATGAACTTGCATGGTGCTATAATAAGGATGACAGCATCGATGAAGGCGAAGATGCGGCATGGCTTGACGATGTGGAAATTATTGAAGCAAGTCTTTACGAATCGGAACACTCCATTGAGCTTGATAACGTACTCAATGCAGAGGGGGGCGCACTGGAATTTTATACCGTAGCAGAAGAAGCAAACGGTTATTATCCGTGGGTAGCATGTGAAAACTATGCAAAGTCCACCAATGAAGGCATTGATGCATCACCTTATTCCGTCCCGCCTTCCGTTTCAACCATGACAACCACCGTGGTTGCACAGCAGGGAGATGTGCTTACATTCAGATACAGAGTAAGCAGTGAAGAAAAGATGGATTTACTTCGTTTCTACATTGACGGAGAGAGAATGGGAAATTGGTCGGGCGAAATCGACTGGTCGGTATACATTCGCGAACTCGATGCGGGCGAACATGAATTAAGATGGGAGTATGACAAGGATTGGAGTCAAAGTGTAGGTGAAGATGCTGCATACATCGACGATGTAAGTGTTGCATCCGCACAGGCTGTAACGGGCGTTGAAATTCAGCCCACGGCAAGCGTACCCGGTTGCAGAAGATTAACTCTTGAATACAATGTTCTTCCCGACACCGCATTCAACAGAAACGTCACTTTTTCTTCATTAAATGAAGATATAGTAACCGTTGACGAAAACGGTGTAATCACGGGTATAAGCGAAGGTGAAGCACAGGTTTGCGTTACAACGGAGGACGGCGGATACACCGCTTACTGCACCGTTACCGTAACCGAAGCTGTTCCGCCGGTGGATATTTACGGATTTATGTACGCAAGGATGGAGGATGACAGCGAAGGCTATTACAGAGATATGTACGAATGGTGTACATTCAACGATGTCTATCCCGAAGACGTCACCATGTTCGGCTTGATGCCCGAGTTTGAGTACGACCTCGTCCTCTGCGCAATTCAGGTAGGAGATACCGTTTACGGTTACGACTATAACGGAAGATTCTTCAAGCTTGATTTTGAACTTTTGCAAATAGGCGAAGTTTACGTTGAATATCTTGATTGCAACGTTACCGGCAATGAAACCTTCTATCCCACGGAAATGGCTTATGACTATTCTACCGGCAAAGCATACGTTATCAATATGATGACTACGCTTTGGGAAGTCGATCTGGAAACAGGTGATCTTGATCTCGATTCCGGTAAGGCTATCGATGGAGTTATCCCCAATCCCGGGCAGGATGCGACAATTCTTGCTGTCGGCTTTGCCATTGATCTTGACGGTAACGCATACGTAATGCTTGCGGGCAACGGTTTGGCTATGGGCGGCAACGGCTGTGCAAGGTTTGCTTCATTTGACCTCGAAACCGCAGAATTTACCGTTATTGCTCAAACGGATGTTGAGGCATACCAGGAACAGAGCATGTGCTTTGACTATAATACCGGCAAGCTCTATTGGGCTCAATTCAATACCGTTTACGGTAATGAACCCATGGACTTGTACCTTGTGGATACCGAAACGGCACAGACCGAATGTTTAGGTAAAATCACAAAATACGGTGCGGAAATTTTGGGCATGTTCATCCCCTATGACAACACGGAAGTTCCTCCCGAAATTACCCCCGCTCCAGTTACCCCGACACCCGAGCCTACACAGACACCCACTGTTCCGCCCGAAACGGAAGAGCCCACTCAAACTCCGGTAATTCCTCCCGAGACGGAAGATCCTACCGAAACCCCAACAGAACCCGTTGTTACGGAAGTTCCGACAAACCCCGGTGAATCACCTGCGCCCTCCGTGCCCACAACGGGTACTGTCGGTTTGATAGGCATAGGTATTGTTTCTCTGATTGCCGGAGCTGCCATAACGGTAAGAAGAAAAAAATAATTTAAATTAAACCTCTTGAATGACTGCCGTGGGAGAAAAAATTCCATTTCGGCGGTCATTTTTTATGATTAACCCGACATGAGCACATGAAATAAAGGACTTGACTGTCGGGTAACTATACAGTATAATGAATAAGCCATATGAATAAAAATCACATGGTAAAACTTATTAAAAATGAAAGGAGCAAGAAAATGAAAAAGATTCTTGCAGGGCTTGTAGCAGTGGTTATGGCACTATCGATGATTGCCATTCCCGTTGCGGCGGAGAGCGTCAGAGGAGAACGCAAAGAGCAGACGATAGCGAGCGGTACGGACACCGAATTTATCGGCTATATAACGTATGATCCTGCCGGATACCTGTATTGGGGAAGTTTTACGGAGTCCGATCCGTCGAACGTAACCAATCTGGGTTATGCAACCGACACATGTGCGGCGGCATCCGCAGGCAACACCATATACGGATTCAACCACAGCGACGGAGATACGAGCTATTATGTGATGGACGGCGACGCTATGGTACCAAGTTACGTCGGAACGGATGCAGGGCAGACGCTGGTGCTTGCAATGGCATTTGACTATACGACGGAAACCATGTACGCATTGGCATCACCCGACGGCTATGGCTTTGAACGTAATCTTTATACGGTGGACAGAGCAACCGGAGAGCTTAACTTTGTCGGTTACTTTGAACTCGAAGACTATGGCTTCTTTCAGACATTGGCAATTGATAATAACGGTGTCGGCTACGGCATAGAATATCGCAGCGGAGACCTTTATACGATAGATTTGGAAACCGCACAATGTGAAAAGGTCGGAAACACCGGCTTAACCATTGACTGCATACAGTCAATGACATGGGATATGAACACCAACAGGTTGTTCTGGGCTCATTATAACATCACAGATTGCGGCACGCTTTACATCGTTGACCCGCAAACTGCACAGGTTACAAGCTGCGGCACGATAGGAAACGGTTCGGAAGTTTGTGCGCTGTTGACGCTCAATGATATCGAGGTATCCAACCCGTTTGCGGACGAACTGACGGTAACATTTGTTGACGGCTTTATCGGTGACGTAATAGATACGATGACCGTTGTACCCGGCACGGTTCTTACAGAGGATGATTTCCCCGAATACTGCGAATATGAAGGCTATGAGTTCATAGCATGGGATTATGACGGTATGCCCATTTATCAGGACACGGTTATAATCGCAAGATATCTCGATCCATATGTTACATCATGGTATTTTGAGCTTAATCCCATCTATCAGGGATGGACTTTCATGGACAACGACGGAGACGGATATAATTGGAACTGGAAGTATGATTCTCATTTGAGTGCATATGAAGGACTCGGCTTGATGTTCTCATTGTCGTTCACGACCGATATCGGTCCGCTCACTCCCGATAACTGGATGGTAACACCCAATGTATGGGGCGGAGGTTCACTCTCGTTCTATATGTCGGGTAATGACGGTGACTGGTACAGAGAACCTGTCGGTATCTATGTTTCCACAGATAACGGCGAAAGCTGGAGCGATGAGCTTGCGTACTTTGTTCCCTCGGGAGAATATTATGAGCAGTGTACGGTAGACCTCTCCGCTTATGACGGTATGCAAATTAAAATCGGATTCCGTCATTACAATGTAACGAATCTGCTCGGAGTTAAGATTGACGAGGTTGTGGTCGTTCCCGGTGAACCCGGTGAAATTATCACCGAACCGCCGACAGAACCCCCTGTTGAACCCACCGAGCCGGCTGTTGAGCCTACACAGCCTCCCGAAATACCTCCCGAAACACAAGAACCCACGCAGCCCGTTGAACCCACAGAAGTTCCGTCCGAGCCCGTTGAGTCTCCCACTCCTTCAGTGCCAACAACGGGTACGGTGAGCCTGGTCGGTGTCGGCATCATTTCGCTGATCGCGGGTGCAGCCATAACATTCGGTAAAAGAAGATAAATAAAGTTACGATCCTTTAATAAACTACAGCCGTGGCATTCTGCGGCTGTATTTATTTGAAAAAGAAAAGGATAATATAATAATTGACAAGTGGAATGGAATATGCAAAAATAAAAGTGATTTTGCACGTAACCCGAGCTTTAAGGGTACAGTGCCGACTTTATTATAGAAAGGAGCAAGAAGATGAAAAAGATTCTTGCGGCGCTTATGGCGATAGCAATGGTGTTCAGCACATTTGCAGCAGTCATAACCGCGGAAAACACAGACAATATCGAAAAAGATATTGTTACCGGAACCGAATCCGTCAGCATAAGCTGGGGATTTGAAACCGATCCGTTCGAAGAAGGTTGGACGGTTCGAGATGACGACGGCGACGGCTTTAACTGGCTCTGGTCCGGAGCGCAGGGTTTGCAGCTTGTTCACTATGAGGGACAGTATTGCATGACTTCCGCTTCCTATGCGAATGCCGGTTGGGACAGCTATCCCCTTACTCCCGATAACTGGCTCATTAGCCCCGAATTTGTCGGTGGCGGCGTAGCAAGTTACCACTATGTGGCTCAAAACCCGGGATATCCGTCCGAAACTTTCGGCGTTTACGTCATTGTAGACGGTCAGACAAGCGAAGAATTGAACTATCATACCGCTACTGCTCAGGATCAGCAGGGTACGGTTGACCTCAGTGCATACGAAGGTCAGACCATTCAACTTGCATTCCGTCATTACAATGTTACCAATATGTACATGCTCAACCTTGACCTTGTTGAGATTTCAAATGACGAAGATGAACCTACAGATCCTATCAACCCGACAAATCCCCCCGAGGATGATTCTACACAGCTCATCGGTTACGTTTCCTTCAATCAGACCGGTGCATCATCGGTTTGGTGTTCGTTTACCGAAGAAAATCCCACCAATCTCAATGTATTGAGTTCTGCCCTTAATACATCGGCTGCGGCATCTGCCGGCAATACCATTTACGGATTTAACAACAATAATGGTGACACCAGATTCTATAGAATGAATCCTGCCGATATGCTTCCCTATTATCCCGGCGGCAACTCCGGCTCAAACCTCGTTTTGGGTATGGCATATGATTACACCACCGATACTATGTACGCAATGGCAACCGATGCTGCCGGCGTAGAGCGCGGTCTTTACACCGTAGACCTTGCTGCCGGTACTATTTCCCTCGTTGCGAACTTTGACCTTGGTGATGAAGGATTTATCCACACCTTTGCTATAGACAATAGCGGCGTCGGTTACGGTATCGAGTTCTCGACCGGCGACCTGTATTCAATCGATCTTCAAACCGCACATTGCGAGCGTATAGGCAGAACAGGTCTTAACCTTGCATATTTGCAGTCAATGACCTGGGATATGAACACCAACAGATTGTTCTGGGCACATTACGACGGTTACACCTATCGCGGAGACCTTTGGGTTGTTGATACCGAAACCGCTAATGTTACCCTTTGCGGAACTATCGGCGGTGATGCAGAGGTAACAGGTCTTCTGACCATTTGCGATATCGAAGTTGATCCTCCCGAACTTGATGATGCAGAAGTTACCTTCGTTGACGGCTTCAACGGAGACATCATCGATACTATCACCGTCAGAGGTGGCAGCATTCTCGGCGAGGACGATTTCCCCACTCCTCCCACACACGCAGGTATGGTATTTACCGGTTGGGATTATCAGGGCATAGCCGTTTACGAGGATTTGACCGTTACGGCAAGATATCGTGACCCCGGTGTTACCAGTTGGTATTTTGAAAACGACCCCGAAAATGAAGGCTGGACATTCATCGACAGTGATGGTGACGGTTACGGTTGGCAGTGGCTCTATGACAGTTATGAGGCATATGAAGGTCTCGGTATCATGGGCTCTGCATCCTACATCAATCAGGTCGGCGTTCTCTTCCCCGATAACTGGATGATCACTCCTCCCGTTATGGGCGGCGGCAGCGTTTCATTCTACATCGCTGCTATGGACTCCAACTATGCCGGTGATCCCGTCGGTATCTATGTATCAACCGATGGCGGCAATACCTGGAGCGATGAACTCGGTTATTTCGAAAGCACCCCCGACTATGTTCAGCATACCGTTGACCTCAGTGCTTATGCAGATACCGAAATTCAGATTGCATTCCGCCACTACAATATATCGGATATGTACTGGCTCGGCGTTGACCAGGTTGAAGTTTCGACAGGCGGTACAACTCCTCCCCCTGTAGGTGAAGTTGAACTCATCGGCTATATCGCTTACGATCCCTATGGTACAAGCGGTATCTGGGGTAGCTTCTCCGAATCCAACCCCTCTGTTATAACCAACCTCGGTTCCGCAACCAACACTTATGCGGCAGCTTCCGCAGGTGACACCATTTACGGCTATAACTACAGCGGCACCGATACCAGATTCTATGTCATGTACCCCGATGAAATGGTTCCCCACTATGTCGGCGTTTCAGCGGACATGATAGTGATTTCTATGGCTTACGACTATACCACCAACACCATGTATGCCGTAGGCTCCGAAGATGGCGGTACTACACGCAGCCTCTATCAGGTAAATCTTGCAAACGGTGTTCTTACCTATGTTGCGGATTTCGATATGGACGATTATATCCATACCTTTGCAATCGACAATAACGGTGTCGGTTATGCTATCGGCTACCAGTATTGCGCACTCTACACCGTTGATCTTACAAATGCCCACTGCGAATTTGTCGGCTATACAGGTGTTGCGATTGAGTACATCCAGTCAATGACCTGGGATATGAACACCAACAGATTGTTCTGGGCAAATTACACGGATACAGGTATTCTCTATACCGTTGACACCGAAACCGCACAGGTTACACATCTTGGTACTATCGGTACGGGTGCAGAGGTAACAGGTCTTCTGACCCTCAATGATATCGAAGTTCCCGATACTCCTCTGCCCGAGGCAACCGTTGTTTTCGCAGATGGATTTACCGGAGATATCATCAGTACAATTACCGTTGAAGGCGGTACCGTCCTTACCGAAGACGATTTCCCCACTCCCCCCGTTCACGAAGGCAATGAATTTGTCGGCTGGGATTATGACGGTTCGGAGATCTATGTTGACATACTTGTCATTGCAAGATATCGTGACCTTAACGCTACAGCTTGGTACTTTGAAGCTGACCCCACATTTGAAGGCTGGACAATGATTGACGTTGATGGCGACGGATTTAACTGGCAGTGGAGCTACGGTTCCTTTGCTGCATATGAAGGCTATGGCTGCATGGCTTCAACTTCCTTCATCAATTATGCAGGCGCACTCCATCCCGACAACTGGCTCGTTTCTCCTCTTGTTCCCGGCGGCGGCTATGTCTCCTTCTATATGGCAGCGCAGGCTTACGATTACGTTCTCGATCCCGTCGGTATCTATGTATCAACGGACGGCGGCGAAACCTGGGGCGATGAGATTGCTTACTTTGTAACCGAAAGCGATCAGTATCAGCAGCGTATCGTTGACCTCAGCGATTATGCAGGATCTAATATCATGATTGCATTCCGTCACTATAACATAACCGACCAGTATTATGTTAAGATTGACCAAGTTGAAGTTTATACCGGCGGCACAACTCCTCCCGAGACTCAGCCCCCCGTAACTCAGCCTCCTGTAACTCAGCCCCCTCAGACCCAACCCCCTGTAGGCGAAGTTGAACTTATCGGTTATATCGCTTACGAGCCCAACGGCACAAGCGGTATCTGGGGTAGCTTCTCCGAGTCCAACCCCTCTGTTATCACCAACCTCGGCTCTGCACCCACTACTTTTGCGGCAGCTTCTGCAGGTAATATCATTTACGGTTATAACTACAATGGCGATGATACCAGATTCTATGTCATGTATGCCGATGAAATGGTTCCCCATTATGTCGGCATTTCAGCGGACATGATAGTAATTTCTATGGCTTACGACTACACTACTTATACGATGTATGCCGTAGCTTCCGCCGACGGCGGTACTACCCGCAGCCTTTATCAGGTAAATCTTGCAAACGGCGTTCTTACCTATATTGCCGATTTCGACATGAATGATTATGTTCATAACTTTGCAATCGACAACAACGGTGTCGGTTATGCCATAGGCTATGAATCCAGTGCGCTCTACACTGTTGACCTCACTAACGGTCACTGCGAATTTGTCGGCAATACAGGTGTTGCAATGCAGTACGTCCAGTCGATGACATGGGATATGAACACCAACAGATTGTTCTGGGCAAACTATAAGCAAACAGGTACTCTCTACACCATTGATACCGAGACCGCAGAAGCTACCTATATTGGTATTATCGGTTCGGGTGCAGAGGTAACAGGCTTGTTGACCCTCTGTGATATCGAGATTCCTTATACCCCCGTTCCCGATGCAACCGTTACCTTTGTTGACGGATTTAACGGCAATGTTATTGACTCCATGACGGTTGAAGGCGGTACTGTTCTTAATGAGGACGATTTCCCCACTCCTCCCACTCACGAGGGTATGGAATTCACCGGCTGGGACTATGACGGCGACGCAATCTACGTTGATACCACCATCACCGCTAAGTATCGTGATCCCAACGCTCTGGCTTGGTATTTCGAGGTTGACCCCGAAGACGAAGGCTGGACAATGATTGATGCTGACGGCGACGG
>CAYPXV010000052.1:0-10486 GCA_964414925.1 uncultured Clostridium sp.
GTTTTCTTTAATAAAGTATTTCAATTGATCACATAGCGGATGTGCAATGGAATTAGAAGTTCGTATTGCCGATTTTTCCGTTACCGGGATTATTATTTGCTTATCTACAGATTCGGCAGATACGAATTTACCATCCGAGTCCAATGTAATCACGATGTCCGCCTTAGTAGAAATATGCCCAACAGGAGCCATTTCGCTCACGCCTTCTTTGTTCTCCGTGTACCGAACATGGCTTTCATAGGTTTCCAAGGCTCTTTGAAAAAGACCCATTTATGTCACCTCCTCAAATTCTTTTAATCCGACAAAGTTTTGGAGTTCTTCTCCAAACGGTTTAATGTTCATTCCTCTCAGTTCCTTGTGGTATGGACATTCTTCGGGTCGTGGAAAACGGATGATCCCATATTCCATTACGGGCAGCCAGAATCGAGCCGTCATATTGTCCTTCGTTTCAGACGAATAAGCTTCATCGGCATAGGTAATTCCATGGTACATCATTCCAAATCCCAACTGCGGAACTTCGTCATATGCTCCGCTTCCTTCTCCGAATATGCAAGGTTCAACATAACCTTGACACTCACGAGTTCCCAGAAAAATATCCCGACGTCCACCTTTTCGTATCATCTTCAATGCAATCTGATGATGCTTATTTTCATTGCGATCTTCCTCCAACTCCGGACGGTTTTCATTCCATTCAAAGTGAGCCTTAACTTGGTATCGACAATTTTTTAAATACGTATAATACGCCAGATCGTTTTGGTCGCTGTTGTATTTAATAGGTCTGATTCCTTTGACTTCCATGGCGATAGGCTCCATGATTCGAACCTCATCAATAAACCACGTCAACGTCGGTTTCCAGTACACTGAAGAAAGTATGCCTTTCAATGCTTCGTAGGTTGGAACCTGATAGCTGCACTTTTCTCCGCCGACACGCATTAGCGGGTCAGAAAACAAGGCATAATCTCCCGTAACTTGAAACTCCACCACATTAGGATATTTGGTATTTTTCATATTACTCCCCCAAAAACTCAAATTCTTTCGGTCTCATGGTAAAGCCGAAACGTTCATCATAATATTCCGATGGCAGCAACTTCACTGCTGCATATTCTTTAATTACATCACTCATTTCACGAATTTGATAGTCGTACAGCGATACAGTGTAATGTTTTGCCTTTTTTACCCATTGCTTCAGGAAATTCACGTCCATCTCATCATGCGAAAGCAGTTCATCGATTAATTTCTTCCCTTCTCCGAACGGTACTACAACATCATATGTATCGTTATCGAAAACCGTAAAAGCATCTCCGGCAGTGCGAAATGCTTGATTGAGGAAAAATTTTCCTGAAGATTCATATGCGTCATTGCAATAGTCACGATTGTCAGACAATAGAGCAAATACGGACGTTTTCTCTTTTTCCAACCGGTAATCCTGTGCCCCATCGGGCATAGCACCGTAAAATGTATCGTAATAATAATTTACGGCAGCATCCGAAGCAAGGTCAAAATCAAACTTATTCGGTTCACGTTGATATGCACCCAAAAGTGAAACAGTCGCCTGCTTTGCCTTTTTTATTTCTTCCAAACGAGTGAGATTTTCATCACACAAAGTGATAATATAAACAGGTGAATTTTCTTCTTCCGCATTGCGGTTACAGCGTCCTGCGGACTGGACGATATTATCGAGTCCCGCAGTCATTCGAATTACACGTTGAAAAGAAATATCAACACCTGCCTCAATGACCTGAGTGGCAATGCAAAGACAACTTTTATTTGAATCCAAGGCTTGATGGAGCTGTTGAACCGTTTGTTCTCGATGTTTTGGACACATCGCTGCAGAAAGGTGGCAACATACTTCCGCAGTTCCGTCGAGCATTTTAAAAAGGTATGCCGCCTGATCTTTTTTGTTACAGATAACAAGAAGGCTTTGCACTTCCTGTATAGAACTGCGAATAAAGTTCACGGTTTCTTCCATTTGCATTGTCCCTGCATTTACAATCTTTGTGCGTTTAAACGGCTCCCACAATACTTTATCATACGGTATCATTGGCAGCGGTTGCGGACAAATTCGGTGGGTGACGTTTTTCAGATTAGGTTGGGTAGCAGAACAGAGAATAACTGTTGCACCGCAAATCTTCGCCAGAAAATTCATCGCCAGGTTAAACAAACTCAACATCCTGCTTGGTACCGTCTGAACTTCATCGATAATAATAACGCTATTACACAAACTTTGGAATCTACGAATTGCTGTTGTTTTTCCCGCAAACAGGACATTCAAAAGTTGCACCAGCGTTGTAACGATCACAGGGCTGTCCCAGCTTTCTACTGCCAGTTCTCGCACATCCAATTCGGATGCTGTATTCGTTTCAACGACATTACTGTGATGTTCCAATACAATTTTGTCATCTCCGAGAGCTTGACGTATTTCTTTGACGTTTTGTTCCAGAATGGTCAACAGCGGCAAGGTGAAAATCAGGCGGCGCTTGCCCCATTTTTTTGCGTGATGCAAAGCATAACGCAGTGAACTTAACGTTTTGCCACCGCCTGTGGGAACGCTGAGCCGAATAATTCCGCCGGGTTGTTTCGCAAAATCACAACATCTTTTAGATATCTCCGCTCTGGCTTTTTGAATCGGAGTGTCTTTTGGAAATAATTTTAATCTTTCTTCAACATTTGCTAAATATGGTTCCCAGAATTTTGAAGTATCTTCCTCTTTAAATGAATGACTCTTTCCTGTCATAAACTCTGCTGTGTCACGTCTATCGGCATCAATCACCGCCGACAAGAAAAGTCTTGCAAGTAACCCCGTATAAAAAGAAAATTCATTCCCACAATCGCCTGCCATATCATTTATACATTGATAAATGGGCATAAGTTCGGCGTTTGCAGAATGAAATAAACATGTCAATTCTTCTACATCGGCACAATATTCAAGAAAGTTTTTCTCACTTTCCGAATACCCGATCTTTTCTTTTGTCATGCGGTGAACAAAACCAAAGTCGCCTTCACTATCTACACAGTCAAACAGTCCATGATGCGCCCCTGCTGCAAATGCAATCAGTTCAGCGGTAATGTCTTCACACGTTGATGCACGGTCTGTATGAAATAAACTCAAAATCAAACGACAACCGGCAAAAGTGTGATTCACCGAACCGCGTTCTCCTTTTCCTTCCAATAAATATCGCTGAAACTCTTGTTTCATTTTTCCTGCATCATGCACAAGTCCTGCCAGATACCCCGTATTGGAAAGTCCGATAGGCTCAAGCACACTTTTTGCGTAAAACGCAGTATTACGACAATGCTCTGTAACTGTTTGTATTTCCGTTCTATTATCTTCTGTTTTTCTAAAATGTGAACAAAAAACCATTGTGCTTTATTCTTTCCTTGTAAAACGAGTCGGAGCAAGCGATATAAAGTTTGCTCCGACATGGTGGTGGGGATGAAGGGACTCGAACCCCCGACCTCTTCGATGTGAGCGAAGCGCGCTAACCACCTGAGCCACATCCCCATTTATTTTCATTTTTATTTTAACATAAGTCATTTATAATTGCAATATGTTTTTTGCGGAAAAGGAAAGTTTTAAAGGTGAATCTCCAAATTAAATACGAAAAGAGATTTAAAACGGAAATTCACCTTTGTTTTGTTAAGCCAATCTGAACACGAATATCATGGAATAAAACAAGAGTGTCAGTGCGGCAATAATTAAGATTGCAAGCAATCTATGGGTGGTTGATTTTACGGATGTACCGACGAGAATGGGCAATGTGGGGCAAATGCAAACGGAATAAACCGCCATTGAGGGGTCGGAAAAAGCCATGGGGGTCAGGGCAAACCAAAGCATCGTAAACAGACTTGTTGCCGTATCGACCCTTTTTGCGCTATGAACTAAGAGAATCAAAGCGATTAGCTGCGCACCTATCGCAAAAAACATCGCAGTAGCGGTGGAATTATAGCTGTTCCAACGAATTGCCGCTTCGCTCATACCTTCAAAGAAAAATCTGAATCCTTTTGCATAAATAAGATTAGTTCCCGGAACGGGAAAGATATCCGTTAAAACAAGAGTAGCGATAATTGCCGTTATAGCAGTGCCTACCGTAAGGGTAATACAGCAAATTTTGCTGTTACGTTTTTTTAAAATAAGTTTAACGGAAAACAGTATAAACGGAACAAACAGCAGAACCGCCATGATGTTAATTAAAATTGCCGCAAGCATACAGATCAGGCCTTTAATCGGCTGTGCGGTTTTCATGAAATAGATAAACAACAAAACGGTCAACATAAGAGGTGCTGCACCCGAGTACGGCATAAGCATATATGCAACAGACGGTGAAACAAAGAGGAGTATTACGCCCCAAACGGAAACCTTTCTGTCGTAATCCAAAATAAGCACTTCATAAATGCAAACGCAAATGCACGAAACGGTTATGCAGTTAAGAATAAATGCGATAATAGTTTCAAGCGACGATAAACCCAATGCGGAAAACAAGCTTGTAAAAAGTTTAGGCAAAGCAATAACGCCGAAAGTATTCCATGCGGCATTTGCATATTCTCCTATTCCATATAGGTTCTGCTCGATAAAAAGCCTTGAATACATTCCGAAAACCGTATCAGAATAACCGTTTACCGCCACCGAAATCAAGTATATCGCAAAAATAACGAACATTTGAGCAATTAAGGAAAGAAGAAAAATCTTTTTTCGAGGATGCATGTTATAAAAAGTTCTTTCGCCTATAAGTTCATCATTTCTGTTGTACATTCCGACGGAGAAAAAGTTAAGGAAAGTCCTAATGCCGTTTAACAGAAAAGCAATGAACAGAAAGACTGTTACTGCACCGAAGACTATTGATATAGTGCCTGCTCTCGGTGAAAATGCAGAAAAAAGAGTGAAGAATATTACACCGATAATCGGTAAAATCCACCTGAGATAACGTTCCAATGCAAACTTTTTATTCAAGAAATCATCTCCTTTTCGGAAAAACTTTCAGCATCCACATGGGATACTGCTTTTTTGCCTTCATTGATTGAATAAAGGTTTCGGGGTCAATACGAATCGGACGGTTAACATAATTATAAACATCATACAAACCGTCTTCGCATCTATGAACCGTGATATAGTGCGCTCCTATTTTTTTACCGCTGCGCCAATAGTAAAAGATAACAGCAGATGACGGTTTATCGGCAAACCTTTTCTTCATAAATGAAATTATACGAAGCTTTACGGTAAAGAATTTAGTCAGGTATGCTTTTAGTGAAAACAGGTTTGTTCCTAATTTTCCCATGCCGAATAATAATCCGAGACGACGTCTCAGACCGCAAACAGTGTCCTTCAAACTTGTATCGATACCCTCAAAATTAAGTACGTTGTACGCCGCTATAGCACCGCATCCGTTATCGGAAATATTGCCCAACAAACCGAATTTCATCTTTTTAAATTCTTCGGTTCTCTGTATGGTGATAAGCTCATTCATCTTGTTGCTCCGAAAAATTTTCTATACAGATTGAGGAAAGAGAATCGATGGTTGATTTAATCAATTTAAACATATTCTCCGGTTCTTCATCCCTCTTTTTAAACGTCAAAATCGTCTCGTCAGCTAAATTGACGGAAGCATTATTAAGCTTTGAAATCATATCAATCAACTTAATGGGATCGATGTTTGTATTCTTTGTAATAATAAGCCCTGCTTCTCCTCTTTTTGCAGTGACCTTTACGATGCTCATTTTTGCTGCCTTAGCCTTATACAACGATATTTCCAAAAGGTTTTGTACAGGTATGGGCATATCGCCGAATCTATCGATAAATTCATCCTGTACATCTCGATAATCGTCAATATTGTCAATCGATGCAATGCGCTTATACATCTGCATTCTTGTTTCTTCACGGGCAATGTATTTGGAAGGAATAAAGGCATCGATACCGACTTCCATGGTTGTCTCGACCGTCGGGATATCCTTTTCGCCCTTTGCCTGTTTAATTGCGGAGTTAATCAGGCGACAGTACATTTCATAACCGACAGCCTGCATATGTCCATGCTGTTCCGCACCCAAAATATCTCCTGCGCCCCTTATCTCAAGGTCGCGCATTGCAATACGGAAGCCCGCACCGAACTGCGTAAATTGTTTTATCGCACTGAGACGTTTGAAGGCGACTTCACTTAAAATCTTATCCTGTTCATAGGTAAAATAAGCGTAAGCAAGCCTTGAACCTCTGCCTATGCGACCTCTGAGCTGATATAGCTGCGACAGACCGAAACAGTCGGCATTATGAACGATAAGCGTGTTGGCATTTCGGATATCGATACCGCTTTCGATAATCGTGCTGCAAAGCAAAACATTGAATTTATTATCGATAAAATCAAGCATGGTTTTTTCAAGTTGCTGTTCCGGCATTTGTCCATGCGCACAGACCACCGTTGCTTCGGGAATAAGACTTGACAGCTTTTCCGCAAACAAATCCATCGTTTTAACATTATTGTACAGATAAAATACCTGTCCGCCTCTTCCGAGTTCTTTAAGTATTGCTTCCCTTATAACCCTGTCCGAATATTCAAGAACATATGTTTGAATGGGGAAACGTTCTTCCGGCGGAGTATCGATAACGCTCATATCCCTGATACCGCTCATGCTCATATGCAATGTTCTCGGAATCGGTGTAGCGGAAAGAGTCAAAACATCGACATTGAGCTTCATATTCTTTATCTGTTCTTTGTGATTTACGCCGAAACGCTGTTCTTCATCTATAATCAGTAATCCCAGATCATGGAATTTTACATCTTTTGCAAGGATACTGTGCGTGCCGATAATTATATCGATCTCACCTTTTTTTAGTTTTCGCTTTATTTCGGCGACCTCGGCGGAAGTTTTAAACCTGCAAAGCAGTGCAACGTTTACAGGAAAGTCGGCATATCTGGCAGTAAGGGTATTATAATGCTGCTGTGCCAAAATCGTTGTCGGAACCAGGAAAGCACATTGTTTTCCGTCCATGACGCATTTAAACGCAGCACGCAGAGCCACTTCGGTTTTGCCGTAGCCGACGTCTCCGCAAAGAAGTCTGTCCATTATTCTGTCGGATTCCATATCCTTTTTTATTTCCGCAATGGACGTCAATTGATCCGCCGTTTCCGTGAACGGAAAACTAAGCTCCAATCGTCTTTGCCAATCGGTATCGGGAGAGAATTTATATCCTTTTCGTCTCGACCTGTCGCCGTAAAGTTTTAAAAGGTCAAATGCAAGCTGTTTTACGCTTGCCTTAGTTCGTGAAACGGTTTTCTGCCATTCGCTTGAACCGAGTCTTGAAAGCTTTTGCTTTTCTGCATCACCGCCTATGTACTTTTGTATTCTGTCAAGCTGATCCGTCGGGATATAAAGTTTATTGCCGCCATGATAATAAAGCTCTATGTAGTCACGGGTTTTGCCGTCCACCTTTAGAGTGGTAACGCCGTCGAATCTTCCTATTCCGTGACGTTCGTGAACGACCAAATCTCCGACGGATAATTCGGAAACTGAAAGCTGCTGTTTATTGCGTTTGACACTTGTGGGTCTAAGTCTGAATTCCGCACCGAAAAGTTCATGCTCGGATAAAACTACAAGTGAAATATCGGGATACTCGAATCCCATGGGAATTGTCTCGGCAACAATGCTCAATTCACGAGGTAGAATATCCCTTTCCGCTTTTTCGATTATCGGAGCATCGATATCAAGTTCTCTCAGCAGATCCTGAACCCTTTGTGCGTGTGAACCGGCGTAGATGAGGATTGAATACTGTTTTTTCTTCCATGCGATTATGTCCTGCTTGAGAGCTTCATCGAGATTTTCAACTCCGAGCATGTATCTTGGAGCAGGCACAGTCTCCGCTTTTATTATAAGCTTCGGCGAAATCAGTGCGTAAGCTCTCGAAAAAGCAAAGAGCATAACGGTTTGGGACGTATTGAGCCTGTTTATAACGTAAGTCGGGGTGTTGACAAGTCCTTCTTGCAGCGGATGTCCCTCGTCGGCAGCCAATACATCTCCGAGTTCATTCATGAAAGAGGTATAAACGTATTTCGCACTTTCGTCAATTCTGGCAGGCTCATCGATTAAAATCATTCCGTCCTTCGGAAGATAGTCTATGAGACAATATCTCTCCCTGCAAAACAGCGGAATGAAAGAAAGAGCATTATCGGGTAAAATTCCGTTTTTAATCTTTTCAAGTTCCTGCCCAAAATGCGCATGGGATTTTAAGGCATTAACAGCATTTTCGCATAACTCGGGCGTTAACGGTAATTCGCCTGCGCAAGGGATATAGACCTCCATTATGTTTTGAATCGAACGCTGGGTAATGGGGTCATATTCCCTCATCGTATCTATTTCATCGTCAAAAAACTCAATGCGGATCGGGTTTTGTGTGGTTACGGGAAAGACATCTATGCAGCCGCCTCTTGCCGCAAACTGACCTTTACCCTCGCAAACATCCGTGCGTTCATAGCCTGCTTGTGCGAATAGTTTCAATAAAGCCTGAGGGCTGATTATCATGCCTACTTTCAAACTATGCGAACAACCTGCAATGGCTTCCGGCATAACAAGCTGCTGCATGACAGCTTCAATGCTTGCCACAACCGTAATGTTCGTTTTCCCGCTGACCAATGCGCTTAACACCTTCATGCGTTGTGCGCTTAATTCTTGGGATTGTGCGATGCCTCGTGCGTTAAGCGGAACTTCCCTTGCCGGAAACAGCAGGACGTTCGAATTATATGCGGAAATGAACTCATATGCCTGCTTTGCCGCAAGTGCGCTCGGTGAGATAAACAGCATCGTAGTGCCGAGACCTGCTTGCAATGCACTTGAAATATGCATTCTTTGCGATTCGCCCAAACCGAACACGCTCACAGGTCCTTCGCCAGACTTTACGGCATTTTTCAGTCGTACATAGTTATTCGATTTTTCCAATACTTTAAACAGAGGGTTAGTCATATCGGGAATCTCCGACGAGTTTTACTTTGAAAATTGCCGCATTATCACTTAAACATTCTTTAAATTCTCCGTCATTTAAAACAACGGCATATCCGCTTTCATGGTAAAACAGCAGCACAAAATCATCTTTTGACAAATTAAAGTCAAAGCTTTCTCCGGCTTCGGCAAAGAATAATTCTCCTGTTGCGCTTCCTTTTTTCAGCATAAGATTCAAATCCCTTGCTTTCCCTTCGCAGTGGGTATTGTCACCGCCGTCAAAATGATAGACATTTGCAAACGGCTTAACGCTCACTTCGTTCTTTCCGTTTGAAAGGCGCATTTCGCCTTGCAGTGATGCAATTAGCCTGTTATAGTCGGGAAGCAATGTAAAGTCAGAACTTTCAAGTTCCACCAATGCCGTGCTTACTCTGAAAATAAAATTACGTTCGGCATAAACCGAGTGCTGCGGATAAATGAATATTTCGGTCGTTGTTCCTCCCGACCATTTTGAGACCGACATTAAGTTATTTGAAATTATCTTCCTCATTTTGTTTCTCCGAAAAAATACAATCTTAACAGGCTGCTGCATACCAATGAAATCGCATTTGAACCGAGAACTCGGCATGAACACAGTACAACAACCTCTGCTTTTATTATACCTTTTCCGTTATCCAAAAACAAGGAGTAAAGAGAAATTTCCGACAGTTACTTTTAAATGCGGCGGATTCATTTTAAGACGAAGTTTTAGCGTAAAAAGAAAAGACGCTTGCATTCACGTAAAATAATGTTTATAATTGGAAATGAATAAAAAAGGAGAGTGGGAATGAAAAAATCAGCCATAGTAACCGGGGCATCGGGAGGAATAGGACGAGAGATAGCAAAGTCTCTGGCATTTGCGGGATGGAGCGTTCTTATTAATTATAATATGAACAAAGAGGCTGCCGAATCGCTTTGCGCACAGCTCAACGAACAGGGTTGTCGTGCAATGACTTTTAAAGCGGATGTCGGCGTTAAAGACGAAGTTGAGAAGATGAAGCTTTTTGCAGAGGAAAAACTCGGTGAAATAGAGCTTGTGATAAACAATGCAGCAATAGCGTATACGGGACTGTTTCAATCAATGTCCGATGAAAGTTGGAATAAGGTTATCAATACAAATTTAAACGGAGTTAGAAATGTAATTTCCGCAGTTCTTCCGTCAATGATTGAAAAGCGAAGCGGAAACATAATCAACGTTTCATCAATATGGGGAAGCAATGCAGCTTCATGTGAAGTATGCTATGCCTGCACCAAAGCTGCAGTAGAGTCTCTCACACGTTCTTTGGCTGCCGAACTTGCACCCTGCGGCATACGCATCAACTGCGTTGCTCCGGGATGTATAGCAACGGATATGACACTTTCACTGGGAGAAGAAACGGTTGAAATGCTAAAGAATGAAACACCGCTTCAAAGGCTGGGCACCGCAAGGGATGTTGCCAACGCCGTATTGTTTCTTGCGTCCGATACTTCATCCTTTATTACAGGACAAGTGCTGACCGTTGACGGAGGATTTACACTTTAAATAAGGAGG
>CAYPXV010000053.1:0-10442 GCA_964414925.1 uncultured Clostridium sp.
CTCTGCGAACATGCCGCCGATGTTATCGAGCAGG
The DNA here is from genome assembly GCA_964414925.1 of uncultured Clostridium sp. GTDB lineage: Bacteria > Bacillota > Clostridia > Christensenellales > CAG-138 > PeH17. The sequence continues at coordinate 35 of CAYPXV010000053.1, forward strand.
TAATAATAAAAAATACTTGATAGAAACAGTTTGTAGCAAATTTTTGTGAAAACCTTCAAAATAATCAGAGCAACGGAAACGGAGAAAAGTGGTGAGTGTTTCGGTTGCTCTGATTTTATGATTTTGCGGCGAGATGATTGAGGGCAGATTAGCTCTGCGGAGATTTGGATATTATCTCGTTGGCATTTTTATAGATTGAGTTCTCGGGTATTACGCCCCTGACGGAGGAGAGGGGGTAAACGGTGGAGTTGCGGGCGACAACAGTGCCGGGGTTAAGGACGCTGTTGCAACCGATCTCGACGTGGTCGGCAAGGATTGCGCCGAATTTTTTTCTGCCGGTCGGTATGGATTGACCGTTAAAGCGGACGCATACGAGGGACTTATCGCTTTTAACATTGGAAGTGATAGAACCTGCGCCCATATGGGATTTATATCCGAGGATGGAATCGCCCACATAATTATAGTGAGGAGTCTGCACAGAATCGAAAAGGATAACGTTTTTTAATTCAACGGAGTTTCCGACAACGCAATTCTTTCCGACCAGAGCATTGCCGCGAATAAAAGCACAGTGCCTAACTTCGCTTTCGTGGTCTACAATGCAGGGACCGATGATACAAGCGGAATCGAACACCTTTGCATCTTTGGCAATCCAAACATCGTCGCACGGGTGAAAAAATTCGTCTTCGGGGAGAGTCGCACCGATTTTGAGTATTTCCTGTCCTATAAGAGGTAAAGCTTCCCAGGGATATTGAAGGGATGAGAGCAGTTCGGCAGCTCTTGTTTTGGTTAAGTCAAGCAGTTGAGAGGTGTTATACATTTTCAACCTCCTTGAGTGCATCGACTACGATTTGAACAGCCTCATCGCAAATGGTCTTATCGGAATGTTCCGCCATGACTCTGATAACGGGTTCGGTACCGCTGGGACGCACGAGAAGTCTGCCGTCATTGCCGAGGAGTGTTTCGGCACAGGCAATGGCGTCGTGTACGGTATCGGAAGTCAAAGCTAAATCCTTATCGGGAACACGAACGTTTTTGAGTGTTTGGGGGTAAATGGTAAGCGGTGCTGCAAGTTCGGAAAGACGTTGTTTCTTATCGAGAATGACCTGCATAAGCTTTATAGCGGTAAGCATACCGTCGCCGGTGGTGGCATATTTACTTAAAATGATATGCCCGCTCTGTTCGCCGCCGATAAGGAATCCGTTTTCACGCATACATTCGTAAACGTACTTGTCACCGACCTTGGTTTTCTCATAGCGTATTCCCAATCTGTCAAATGCTTTATACAAACCGAAATTGGACATGACGGTGGTAACAACGGTGTTTCCTGCAAGGCTGTTTCTGTCAAACATGTATTTGCCGAAAATGTAAAGAATCATATCGCCGTCAATAATCTTTCCCGTTTCGTCAACGGCAAGGCATCTGTCGGCATCACCGTCGAAAGCGAATCCGACATCGAGTCCGTTTTGAACAACGAGTTGACGGAGGGATTCGATATGCGTTGAACCGCAGTTGTCATTTATGTTTAAACCGTTGGGATATGAACCGATAACAAAGGTTTCGGCACCGAGAGTATCAAAAACGCTCTTGGCTATTTGCCATGTACTGCCGTTTGCGCAATCAAGACCTATACGCATACCCTTAAACGAGTGAGTAGTGAGACTTATCAGGTAACCGATGTATCTGTTTCTGCCGCCGGAATAGTCTATTACCCTGCCAATATCACTGCCGTAAGCATACGGGGGTTCTGGTGTTTCACCGTCAAGGTATTTTTCTATTTCATCAATGACGAAGCTTTGCATCTTTTCACCGTCGGAGTTTAAAAGCTTAATACCGTTATCGTAGAAAGCATTATGGCTTGCGCTTATCATTATGCCGCAATCGAAATCCTCCGCACGGGTAATGAAGGCAACGCCGGGCGTTGTCGTTACATGCATAAGGTAGACATCACTGCCTGCGGAGGTAAGACCTGCCGTCAAGGCACATTCAAACATATATGAGCTTCGTCTTGTATCCTTACCTATGACAACGCTGCATTTGTGTTCACGACCGAAATAATAACCGAGGAATTTACCGACTTTGAAAGCATGTTCAACCGTAAGCTGTTTATTAGCTTCGCCGCGGAAACCGTCTGTTCCAAAATATTTAGACATATGTTTTTCTCCTTATTTAAAGATTAATGACGTTTAAACCTTTCTTTATCGGGGACGAGACTTCCGCCCGTAGCCCAAATAATTTCGGTTATCGATGAAAAATCGACGTTGGGGTAGTATTGTCTGAAGTAATCTGCTCCGCCTTCACTTGACAAGCCCAAAACGGCAGCAAGGCTTATTGCAGCAGAAGGTTCAACATAGATACCCTCAAGTGCATTTATCGATTTTTGGTAATGAATCAGCCTGTGGTCGGAAACCGTAAATCCGCCGTCGGAAAGTGATTTCAGACAGTCAAATGCCAGTTCGGATGCTTTACCGACGGCAAGACCGTCCGCCTGAGTCTTTCCCGATAAACCCAGTTCATTAACGCTTATACATTTCGAGGCGGCAAATGCGGCATGCATACACGGCGCATTTACGGGTTCTATAAAGAAACAATGAACCGAGTCTTTGAAGATTTGTTTTAAACCGTATGTTATTCCGGCAGGCGCACCGCCTACACCGCAAGGAAGATAGACAAATAGGGGATGGGATTCATCAATCTTTATATTAAGCGACTCAAGCTGGGATGCAAGCTCATATGCAGCCGTTGAATAACCGTAAAAGAGGTCAAACGAGCGTTCATCGTCTATGAAATAGCTGTTCGGTTGCGAACTTGCCATGTGTCTGCCATTGGCAACTGCCGTGTTGTAGTCGGAATCGTACTCCATTACATTACAGCCCTGACTTCGCAAGAGATCCTTTTTCCACTGCTTGGCATCATTGCTCATATGTACGGTAACGTTATAACCGATTTTCGCACTCATAATGCCGATACTAAGTGCAAGGTTTCCCGTTGAACCGACATGAATCGAATGACTTCGGAAGAAGTCTTTTGAATTAAATAGCCTTTCGGCACATACATCATATGACAAGGAATCATCGATAATTCCTTGTTCTTTCGCTATATCCCATGTATGCTTAAGAACTGCGTATATGCCGCCGCGGGCTTTGATAGAGCCTGCTATGGGCAATTTATTATCCTGCTTTATCAGAAGATTTGCGGGATATCTATCATGGGGCAACAGCTTTTTCAGTCCGTTTGTAACGGTCAAAGGTGAGGTTATTTCGCCGTCAGTGACTTCGGGAAAGAGCATTGAAATGTATTTTCTGCTCATTTTAAAGATTTCAAGTGCTTCCAAAGTACCCTGTGTATCGAAATTAACGGCGGCACACGGAGGGGGAGAATCGTGTTGCAAGTTGGCGAACATCAATTCCCTTGCGTTTTCAAGAGTTTGTTTGAGCGATTGCTCCGTTAAACAAACAGCAGGAGAATACTCGGAATGAGTTTCGGATATTTGTTTTGATTTTTTAGGCGGTTTATAGTTGTATTTGTTCTGTGCTTCATTGAGCTTGTTCTGAAGTATAAGCTCCACGGCGGAGGCGGCATCGGCAAACGCCGATTGGAGTTTCCGCATATCTTCATTATCGGGTTCGCCCAGAACAAAATTGATAAGGTCGTGTTTGGGCTTTCCGATACCTATGCGGATACGGATAAAATTGTCACTGCCGAGTTGCTGCGAAATGCTGCGCATCCCGTTATGCGTTCCGGCTGAACCGTTGCTTTTTATCCTTATCGCACCGCAGGGAAGGTCTATATCGTCATAAATGACAATCAAATTTTCGGTAGGTACTTTAAACCACTGTAAAAGCTGTACGACCGCAAAACCCGAATTGTTCATAAACGTTTCGGGCTTTGCCAAAATTACTTTTTCATTTGCGAATCTGCAATCTCCGTAAACGGATTTGAAATTCGAATGATTGAATAATATTTCCAATCTTTCGGAGATTACATCGGCGGTCATGAAACCGACATTATGCCGAGTTTTGGCATATTCCCTTCCGGGATTACCTAATCCAACGATAATAAACATAATTAAAATCCCAGTGCTGCTCTTAAAATCAGACTTGCGTCCGCCAGCTCGATGACGTCGTTACCGTTATAATCGGCGGCATCAAAGTTAAACTTACCGTCCTCAATTGAAAAACCGAGTGCATAGCGTGCGGTCACGGTGGCATCGCCTACATTGATTACTCCGTCACAGTTTGCGTCACCGAGTAAAAACGGCGGAGAATCAACCGGAGCATACATTGCCTTAACGATTTCGTCATGAGTGACCGACTGATAGTTTCCTTTCCAATATGTAAACTCATAACCGTCATGTACGGGGGGTTGAGGAGGAACGGCACTTCCGCCGTGAATGACACGTTCGCTTGCAATCAGTTCATCGGTTAAATCATCGTAAAACGAAACCGTATGATATTTGATGTCACTCGGCAGATATTCTTTGATTAAAATTCCCAATACCTCGTAATCCGAGAACGTGCCGATGAAGCTGTAAACAACGTAACCTTTTGCATCAACAAGAAAGGTTTGAGGTATGTAATTATTTTGGGACACAAGTTCCTCAAGTTCTTCACAGAGATGCAAAACAGAGTAATCAAGTCCAAGTTGTTCGAAAAGTTCAAGACAGGCTTCGGTGGTACTCGTCGCATCCTCGTGTAAAATGCCGAGTACGTTGATATTGTCACCGAACTCATCCAATGCGGTTTGCATATAGTTAAGCTCTTTTATGCAGTCACTGCTCCAGGTAGCAAAATAATGCAGAACGGTCAGCGGATAATCAAAAAAAATATCCCCCGTTACTTTTTCCCCGGTGAGAGTGGTAGTGGTAAAATTTAAAAGTTGTGTTTCACCGATAGTGTCGGCATTCGCAGCGTAAATAGGCATAATGCCGAGCAAAAGCGATAATGTAATTGCGATAATTCTTCTCATGTATGCTCAATTTCAACAGGGCTGAGCGAGACCGCTCAGCCCGTGCATTAATTATTTTTTGCGTGTCTTAACTATAAGCACAACAGCACCTGCCGCACAGGCGACAACTACGCCGATAAGTACATACAGAACCGTTTTATTGGAGTTGTCGGGAGTGCGTGTATCATCGTCTCCGGGCTGTGCAGTGGGTGTAAATTCACTCACATTATCGGAAGGTTTTTCCGTTGATAAGGGAGTTTCTTCTACTTCCGGGGTGGACGATTCACCGACGGCGGGGTCGTCACTGTCCGTTTCCTGCGGAATTGCGGTGTAACCGGGTACGGGGGTCAACGGATCACCCTGATAACCGCCGTCACTTCCCTCGTTATATCCTCCGCTGGGTTCGGAACCGTTTACAAGGGTTATAATCGCATTTTTGTAGCTGAACTTGACGGGAGTAGCTTCGGTTGTACCGATAGGCATACTTGCAAATTCGGATACATAAAGAGTTACCTGCGGATTTACGGTTACGCCTTGCTTAACCTTAAAGCGCATGACAACAAGTTCACCGCTTCCTGTCATTGCATCGATGGGGCAGGCAATACCCAGCACAACTCGTCCGGATTCGACAAATGCCTCCGAATCAAGCACCACAAGGTTGCCGGCGGATGCAATGCTTTTTAAGAACTCACCCTGTTCGGCACTGATAAGTTCAAGAGCATTAACATCATATTCAAATGCGAAGTTTACACAATGTACGCTGTATTGACCTTTAATTTCGGCAATGACGGTAACTTCGTCACCTACGGAAACGTTTTCGGCTCCGTTAATGATGATTTCGGCTTCATCCTCCGCAAAGGAAGCGAAGGGTAAAACGAGAGCAAAACAGAGCATAGCAGCCATTATAGCATAGAGTAGCTTTTTCATTCTTTTCTCCTTTTTTTGTTCGGCGGATTATTCCTTTATCCACACTGAATTTACGTTGGATTATAGCATAAGTTTCTTCTAATATCAATCAATTTACGAAGATATTGAAAATATACATCGTTTATCCTGTTCTGTTGAGGTTTGTATGCGGTAACGAACTCAGTCAGAAAGGTCGCCTTCTTTGTTACCGTGAAATTCGCAGCCGTGGGTATGATGATGCCCATAATACCACCTTCCGTATCTGTATCCGTAGTGAGGCGGACAGTGAGCGCAATCGCCGTCACATCTTCTGCCTCTGCTGCTATTTTGAGTTTTTTTGCTTGCAGATGATGAGCCGAACAAAGAGGCGAAGAATCCGCTTTCCTTGGATGATCTGCCTCTTGCCTTAGCCAATGCTTTGTTGTAGGTGACCGAATCGATTGCGTAATCAATCGAGGATAATTCTTCTTCAGTAAAAGCAACCGATGAAGTGCTTACAAGGCGTGATACGGTTTTAACATCTAACTCCGGTTCCAATTCTATAATTTGTTCGGGTGTAAAGCGTACACCCTTATCTACCGCTACGTTTACAAACTGTTCTATCGGCGCATCGAAATAGGAGAATTTCTCCTGCACTGTCTTGAAAACTCGGTCTGCGTCGGGAAAGTTGTCTATTTGCGACAGCATCTTTATCTTTTTATCGTTATCCCAATAACGAAGCTTGTTGCGGTATTCTTCCCATGTCATAAGTGAATCCCTCCCTGCTGAATCAGAAGCATCGGTAAAAGCATTTTCAAATTCTACCGTTGATTTATTATAACACAACAAGAAAAATATTGCCACCGTTAAATCGTAATTTTTTTCAAATCGTTACAAAAAATTCATTCAAGGCAAATAAAAATACAATTGACAAACAAAATCGTATGGAGTATGATTGTCATGAATTATATGTACTTTAAATCACCGTAACGGAGGAGGTATATTTTATGAGAGAAATTGACATTAAAGAACTGAAACTCAACCCATTCACGGATTTTGCCGACGACTGGATGCTGCTCAGTGCAGGAAATGAAAAGACGGGATACAACACCATGACCGTTTCATGGGGACATCTGGGTTCGATATGGGGTAGAAATTCAAGTGACGGATGGGGTTTACCGACCGTTGTCTGCTATGTTCGTCCGAGTCGTTATACCAAAGAATTTATGGATAAAGAGGATATCTTCACCGTATCCCACTTCGCATCAGAACATAAAAAAGACCTTGCGTATCTCGGAAGCCATTCAGGCAGAGACGGCGATAAGCTTGCCGAAACAAAGCTTACTCCCGTGTTCGATGATGACACCGTCTTTTTCGAACAGGCGGATTACGTTCTTATTTGCCGTAAAATCTATCAAGCTCCGATAAAGGAGGAAGGCTTTATCGAGCAGGAGATGATGGAGCATAACTACCCCAAAAAGGATTTCCACGATTTTTATATCGGTGAAATAATCAAAGTTTTGGTAAAATAAATTTAAGGAGAAAACGAAATGAAAAGATTAACCGCAATTTTACTTTCGTTCATACTGCTTTTTTCCTCGTTGACGTTTGTTTTCGCTCAAGCGGATACGACTGTAGGCAGCGAAACGGAAGGTAAGGTCTTTGCAGGCTTTGCAAGATTTAAGTTCTCGAACGGTTCGACACATACGACAACCGCATTGAAGTTTGTGGGCTTCAATGCCGAAAACCCGCAGTCAACGCAGGACTTACTCGTGACTGACGATTTGGATTCCTACGGTGCCGTAATTATCGACGGTACGGTCTATGCTTTTGCGCATCCCTACAGTGAAGGTTATGACGATATAGGTAATGACAGACTTTACCGTATCACGACCGACGGCAATTGGAGTGCTACTCCCGTCGGCAACGGATACGATTATCTGAATGTTGTTTCAATGACCTATGCGGAGGATATCGACACCATCTATGCGCTTGTCCATAACGAGGAGGATATTCATGACCATCTCATGATAGTGGACAGAAATTCGGGTACTCTTAGCGAAGTATTGGATCTTTCCGCAGCAGGTGTGCGTATCAGACAAGCTATCGCTTATATCGGCGACGGAAAATTCTTCGCAGTTCAATATGTATCGGGCAACGGAATAATCTTTGACCTTACAGGACGTACTCTTGAAGTGCTTGATAACATTATCAATACGACCTTTGAAGCTGTTGAAGCCATGTACTATGATGCGGAGGATAATGCCATATATGCAACGATAACTCAACACCTTTATAACGGTACATACGGTAGGCTCTACTGCATAGACCCCGCAACGGCTCAATTTACCGATATGGGAATTGTCGGGCAGGGACTCGGTTATTCGATGAAGAGCATCTTCCCGATAGACATGGATATTACCGCTCCGTCAACTCCTTCTCAGGAGGAATTTGATGCCGCTATCAATGCCGACGGCAGTAATTTGACGTTCAAAAATGATAAATCAACACCATGGATAATCGTTGAAGAAAACGGCAGAATCTATGTTCGTTCCGCAATTCAGGATCAACACAGTTCATCTTCTTCCGTAACCGCAACATTCAATAACCTCACTGCGGGTCAGGTACTCAGCTTTGACTGGGGCGTTTCAAGCGAGAATAATTATGACTGGTTATCGTTCTATGCTAACGAAACAAGGGTACAGCGTATAAGCGGAACACAGAGTTTTGCGAGCTATTCCTATACCGTTCCTTCCGACGGAAACTACATTTTTAAGTGGACATATTCGAAAGACAGCAGTGTTTCAAACGGAAATGACTGTGGTTTTATCGATAACGTTTCCCTGACAGGTACTCAACCCGAACCGGTTTTATCCGAAGACCTTTTAAACGATGCGCTCAATGTTACCGGCGGTACGCTTGAATTTATCGATGACCCGATTAATCCGTGGCAGATCGATACGAGCGAAAGCGGAAGAATGAGCATTGTTTCAACCGTTCACGGTCATTCGCAAAATCAGGCAGTTTGTCTCAGAATACGAGATTCCCATGCGGGCGATGCAATCAGATTCGATTGGAAAACAGTAGGCGAATACGATGTCAACATTCTGTTCTTCAGAATCAACAGTGCCGTTGTTGAAACAATGACGGGCACCGGTTCGTGGGAAAGTTTCATTTATATCGTCCCCGAAGACGGAGATTATGTCTTTACATGGAGCTACTCGGAGGCAACAGGCGAAGATTCACTTTCCGCCGATGCAACGACCGACGGTTACGGCTGGGTTGATAATATCGAGTACATCCGTGAATACGGTGATCCTTTCGCTCCCTCTCCCGATACCCCGAATCAGCAGTCATTTGATGCGGCAGCCAATGCCGCAGGCGAAAGCAGGACGTTCCAAAACGACCTTGTTAATCCTTGGCAGATTGCTAATGTTGACGGTAGAAACTGCGTAGTGAGCGATATTGCGGGCATGGCAAAGACCGACAGTTCCTTCACGATTAATACGGGCTACCTTGAAGCAGGCACTACAATATCGTTCGACTGGAAAGCGGATTCACAGGAAGTCTATGATGCTCTTTCAATAACGCTGAACGGCTCTCCCCGTATGGAAATTTCAGGTCAGACCGATTGGACAACTCAGACCATTACAATAGAATATTCCGATTATTACACAATCGGCTGGCGTTACAGCAAGGATTACGGAATCGATTCCTACTCCGATAGGGTTTGGGTGGATAATATTAAAATCACCCCCGTTTATACCCTTGAATATCATACCGCAACATTCGTAGACGGTTATGATGACTCGGTAATTATGACTATTAATGTTCCGGATGGTTATTTCGTAAATTACCCCGACCATGCTCCCGTTCATCTCGGTTATGAATTTATCGGTTGGCAAGGTCAGACTGTCGATATTACTTCAGATGTTGTCATAACCGCAGTCTATATCCCAAGAGGAACCGAACCCCCTGCCGGTCTGCTCGGCGATGTCAACGGTGACGGTGTAGTAAATATTACCGACGCAACCGCTGTCCTGCGCCACGTAATGCGTCTGCACCTCATCCCCGGTGCTTATTTAGACAACGCCGATGTCAACGGTGACGGCATAATCAATACCGCCGATGCAACATTGATTATCAGAATCGCAATGAATCTGTACTGATTCGGTTAATTAAACAAAATAGGCTATGCGGCTTAATCCCTTTGTCCGCATAGCCTGTTTGCGATTTAAAATATTTGACACAATAAGGAAACTTACATGACCTTAATCCATGCATTTGATTACGTATTTGAAGTAAATATCGTTGAAACAGCAAATTATTACAATTCCCATTCACTTTGTAACTGTGATCACTGTCAATATTTCTATAATCATATCGGCGGTAAATTTCCTAAACTCGAAAAATTCCTGACCGAATTCGGCATCGACGTATCAAAACCCGATGAAATCTCCTCGACCGAGTCGTATAACTCAATCGATTATCTCTGCGTTGATTATACCGCCTGCGGCAACATCATCACAATGGGAAAATACGAGATAGACATATATGACAACCTCTTCTTAAGCATTGT
>CAYPXV010000054.1:0-10425 GCA_964414925.1 uncultured Clostridium sp.
AAAAGGGGAGGCGAACCCCTCCGTCACTGCCTTGCGGCAGTGCCACCTCCCCTTTATGAAAAAGGGGAGGCTATACACTGCGTAAAAAATCAATGGTGTTATAGAGACCATTTTTTTAATTTGAAAAAAGAAAAGGATGGGAAGCATTAATTTAAACATTGTTAACTCATAAAGAGATAATTGACCTTTGAGATGATTTTTTTAAAATAAAAAGTTGAAGTATTGAAATTTAGTGCTGTAGGGTGTAAAATAGATTAAACAATCAAATGAATAAACCGAAAGGAAAAAGTATGAGAAGAAGTATGCTGTTTTTGCCCGGCAATACGCCGAATATGATTATTAACGGTGATTCACTGGGTGCAGACTGTATTATATTAGACCTTGAAGATGCTGTATCCCCCGATGAAAAGGATGCCGCACGCTTGCTTGTCAGCTCAGCAATTAAAAATCTGGGTTTCAACGGTGTTGAAGTAACCGTTCGAATTAACTCGATTGATACCGATTTCTGGAAGGCAGACCTTGATGCTATTATTCCTTTAAAACCCGATTTAATTATGCCGCCTAAATCAAGCTGTGCCGACGACATCAAGACAATTGATGAGTATATTACCAAAGTCGAGAGCGAAAACGGCATAGAGCCCGGTACAGTCAAATTAATTCCGCTTATCGAAACAGCTCTCGGTGTCGAGAATGCTTTCAATATCGCAACTGCAAGCCCTCGTGTAACGGCTCTGTTCCTTGGCGGCGAAGACTTTACGGCAGACCTTCGCTGTAAACGCACTAAACAAGGTAACGAAATAAATTATGCCAGAACAAGGCTCGTCTGTGCCGCTCGTGCAGCAGGTATTGATGTTTATGATACGCCTTTTACCGATGTAAACGATGATGAAGGTATTATCCTGGATGCTGAATACGCTAAAAGCCTTGGTTTCAGCGGCAAGTCTGCAATTGCTCCTCGTCATGTAAGGGCAATAAATGAAGTGTTCAGTCCTTCATTAAAGGATATTCAGTATGCTAAGGATGTTTTTGAGGCGATAAGGCTTGGCAAAGAGCAGGGTAAGGGTGCTGTATCACTTAGAGGTAAGATGATTGATAAGCCTATAGTCGAACGTGCTCGCCAGACTTTGGAAATGGCTGCCCAACTTGGATTGGAGGTTGAATAATATGCGGGGAAAGATTTTAAATTCTATTAAAGATGCTATTATCGCTTCGGGTTTGAAAGACGGAATGACGATTTCATTCCATCACCATTTAAGAAACGGAGATTACGTTTTGAATATGGTAATGCAGGAGATTGCAGAGCTTGGAATTAAAAACCTGACACTGAATGCAAGTTCTCTTTTCGATACGCACAGACCTTTGATTGAGCATATTAAAAACGGAGTAGTCACAACGATTATGACTGACTACATGTCGGCAGAGCTTGGCAAATTCATATCCGCCGGCGGAATGAAAAATCCCGTTCAGTTCAGAACTCACGGCGGCAGACCATGCGATATTGCAAATGGCAAAACACCCATGGACGTGGCGTTCGTTGCCGCACCCGCAAGTGACTGCATGGGAAATTGCTCGGGTAAACAGGGTAAATCCGCTTGCGGTTCCCTGGGATACGCAATGCCCGATGCTCATTATGCAGCATATACTGTTGTAGTTACGGATGAGCAGGTAGCGTACCCCTTGATTGATTGGTCGATACCCGAAACGGATGTTGACGCAGTTGTCGTTGTTGATTCGATAGGTAATCCCAAGGGCATAGTTTCAGGCACAACGAAGATAACAAGAGATCCCGTCGGATTGTCCATGGCAATGACCGCAGTGGATGTAATACGTGCTTCAGGTCTACTCAAAGACGGATTTTCGTTCCAGACGGGTGCAGGCGGTGCTTCACTTGCCGCTGCAAAGTTTTTGAGAGATGTTATGGTTAAAGAAAATATTCACGGTAGTTTCGGTTTGGGCGGTATAACAGGTTACATGGTTGATATGCTGAACGATGGTTGCTTTGAATCACTTCTGGACGTGCAGTGCTTTGACCTTAAAGCGGTTGAGTCTATACGAAATAATCCGAAACATCAGGAGATTTCGGCAATTCATTACGCATCAGCAGAAGCGAAAAGTGCAGTCGTTGACAGTCTGGACGTTGTAATACTCGGTGCAACGGAGATAGACACCGATTTTAATATCAATGTCCATACCGATTCCAACGGACGCATAATGGGCGGTAGCGGCGGACACAGTGATACCGCTGCCGGTGCAAAGCTTGCTATGATAATAGCTCCGCTTTCCCGTGCAAGGCTTCCCATCGTTACCGATAGAGTAACTTGCATTTCCACCCCTGGAGACAGCATTGATGTTTTGGTAACTCAAAAGGGTATTGCGGTAAATCCGAAAAATCAGGAGCTGAAAGAAAAACTCATTGCGGCAGGATTAAAGGTTCTGGATATTAACGAGTTGAAGAAAATGGCTGAAAGTATTTCCGGCGTACCCGAAAAACCCAAGTTCTCCGAACGAGTTGTTGCCGATGTTATTTACCGTGACGGAACGGTAATAGACCATATTTATCAGACTATGGAGGAATAAATGAGAATAGTTGATGCTAAAATAATAACCGATACGGTTGCAAAGCTTTGCGTTGAAGCAAATTGTATTCTTCCGCACGATGTCAGAGAACGCATAGAATCGTCATACGAAAACGAAAAGTGGGAAACCGCACACGAAGTTCTCTCGAAGATAATCGAAAATTATAAAATTGCGGAAGAGAAGAACGTACCTATTTGCCAGGATACAGGCGTTTGCTGTGTTTTCCTGAAGATAGGTCAGGATGTTCATATTCAGGGTGATATAACGGAAGCTGTAAATGAAGGTGTCAGAAAGGGCTATGCCGACGGATATTTGAGAAAGTCCGTTGTCGGTGATCCGTTGAGAAGAGTCAACACAGGTGACAACACACCTGCTATGCTTTATTTTGAACTTGTGAGCGGCGATAAAATTGAAGTAACCGTTGCACCGAAGGGATTCGGCAGTGAAAATATGAGCAAAATCGCCATGCTTAAACCCTCTGACGGTATTGAAGGAGTTAAGAATTTCGTTGTCAAGTGCGTGGAGGATGCGGGTCCAAATCCCTGTCCGCCAATCGTTGTCGGAGTCGGAATCGGCGGTACTTTCGATAAAGCGGCATTGCTTGCGAAAAAAGCATTGATGAGAGATATAACAACTTCAAATTCGGACGAGTTCTATCAGAATCTCGAAGAAGAATTGCTTGAAAAAATAAATAATCTGGGTATCGGACCGCAAGGACTTGGCGGAAAGACAACCGCTCTTGCGGTCAATATAGAGACAATGCCCACTCATATCGCAGGCTTGCCGGTTGCCGTAAATATCAACTGTCATGTTACAAGACATAAGACTATGATTATATAGTGTTGAGGTAGAAATGGAAAGAAAAATTCAATTACCTATTACGCGAGATGACGTAAAAAATATCAAGAGCGGTGAATCGCTTTTGCTTTCGGGAATTATCTACACGGCGAGAGATGCTGCACATAAACGCCTGGTTGAACTCGTTGAAAAAGGTCAGGAACTTCCGTTTGAAATTAAAGATTCGACGATCTACTATGTAGGTCCGACCCCCGCAAAACCAGGTCAGGCGATCGGTTCGGCAGGACCTACCACGAGCTACAGAATGGATGCATATTCACCTACATTGATTCGTGCGGGTGAGACGGGAATGATAGGCAAGGGCAAACGAAGCCCCGAGGTTATCGATGCAATGAAAAAACATGGTGCGGTTTATTTTGCTGCAATAGGCGGTGCAGGAGCATTGCTTTCGAATTGCATTAAGTCTGCGGAAATAGTTGCGTATGAGGATTTGGGTGCGGAAGCGGTACGCAGATTGACCGTCGAAAACCTTCCCGTTGTATGCGTGATTGACTGCGATGGAAATAACCTGTACGAAACAGGAAGAAAAGCTTATCTGGATTCACTTAAATAAAGTTAAAGCTGTTTGTGTATTTGTTACATAAACAGCTTTTTCATGTATTCCGTGATAAACATCATGGAATGAGCATAGTCAGTCAATCGCCCATTGCGGGAACGACTACGGTTGAATCCGAATAGACGTAGCAGGTTTTTGCAAGTTCACCTTCGCCCTGAAGCGTTAGCTTATACGCCTGTTTACCTTGATATGTCGCAAATGTTATCGACTGAATTTCCATGTTCGGGAACAGATTTCTTACGGATGTAAGAATATTTTCGGGTACATCCTTTTCATCGATTACCTTTCCTTCAACATAATCTTCGATGTCACCGCCTTTATCGGTTTCTAACGGCATTGTTGCGCTCGGGGATAAGGATGCATCCGCAGTTTCACTTGGCATTGTTGACGCATCGGCGGACGGTGATTCCGTATCAGTCGGAGCCTTTGTTGCAATAGGCGAACTCGTCGGTTTTAGCGTGCTGCTCGGACTGGCGGTTGGCTTTTTTGTACTTGAACAAGCTGTGAGCATTATGATGAGCATGTTTATTATCATCACTACAGCTATTCTTTTTATGGTCTTTTTCATTGATTGCCTCCATTGTTTTTTTGCGACCGTTTTATATCGCTTAGCTTATTATTGACGCTTGACTATGTTTTTATTTAAAAAATCCGAAAAAGAAAATATATATTTCTCGAGAAAGAACCTAAGTTGACAAAGAAGTACATGAAAGGTATAATTTTTGTGATTTGACCGAAGGGATTGAAAGAACAGATGAAACATCTTAATGAATTAACAATCGGAGAAAGCGGATGTATTCGCCGTATTAACGGAGCGGATGAAAGAATATTGAGAAAGCTTACAGATATGGGCTTAACGCCGGGAACGACGGTTAAGCTTGAAAAATATGCTCCGATGGGTGATCCGATGGAAATTCACTTGAGGGGCTATTCATTGTCACTGAGAAAAGACGATGCGGCAATGGTAGAGCTTATGAGTGAAGAAGAAGAAAAATACGCTAAAAAGAATCAGAAATCTGCCCGTGCGGACTATGAAGCGGAGGGTAAAATTCTTTTGGCGGGAGTTCAACATTCGGACAGAAGCGATGAATACGTTCACGAAAGAGCAGAGAAATTAACGGGTAATATACTTAATGCCTCATGTTCAAGCGGAGGATGTGCGTACTGCCATTCCGATTGCGTAAATTCATTGTTCAAAAAAAATAATTCGCAGCAGGATGAAATCGATTTATCCGAAAGACCGATACGTCTTGCGCTTGTGGGTAATCCGAATTGCGGTAAAACAACCCTCTTTAATGCCATGACGGGCGAAAGGGAGTATGTAGGCAACTGGGCAGGTGTGACCGTTGAAAAAAAAGAAGGCAAGGTTAAATCGCTCGACAGCGATAAGCAAGGATTGAATACAGACGGTCATGAAATGATTCTGGTCGATTTGCCCGGTATCTATTCGCTGTCTCCGTTTGGCATGGAGGAGCGAATTGCAAGAAAGTACATAGTGGAAGAAAGGCCCGATGCGATTATAAATATCGTTGACGCAACCAATCTTCAAAGAAACCTGTATTTGACGATTCAACTTCTGGAGTTGGAACGTCCCATGGTTATCGCCTTGAATATGATGGATGAGATTGAAAAGAACGGAGACAAGATCGATTGCGAAGCTCTGTCAAAGGAACTCGGTATACCGGTTGTTCCCATCAGCGCAAGAACGGGAGAAGGACTTTCAAGTTTGGTATCCGAAACAAGAAATGTTTCGGCGCAGCTACTTTTACATACTGCACATGCTCAGCTTCATGAAGGCTTCATGCTTGAACCCGACCATATCTATGACGACTATACACACAGTGTGCATCATCGTATAGGCAGTCTTGTGGAGAAATATGCGAGCGAGGCAGGTTTACCTATTCACTGGGTGAGCATTAAATTATTGGAAGGTGATGAGCCTATAGCAAGTGCGTTAAAACTTCCGCAGGAAATACGTACGCAAATAAAGGAAATATCCGATGAATATGCTAAAGCATCGGGCATCGGCTTTGCGGACAGTGCATCAATGCTTGCCGATAACAGATACCGCTATATCGAATCGGTTACGGAAAAGGTATTAAAAAGGTCAAAACCCGAAGGTACGTTGACGGTTTCCGATAAAATCGACAGAATCTTAACCAATAAATATTTGGCTTTACCGCTGTTTTTCGTCATTATGGGTGCTGTGTTTACATTAACGTTCGGCACTCTGGGTGCATGGTTAAAGGGTTTGATGGAACAGCTTGTATTCGACATAATAATTCCGGCAACAAGTTCCGCACTATCATATGCCGCAACGCCTTCGTGGTTGAACAGTCTTGTTTGCGATGGAATCCTTGCCGGGGTAGGCGGTGTTGTAACCTTTCTACCGGAAATAGCTATTCTATTCTTTATGCTGTCACTACTTGAGGACAGCGGTTATATGAGCAGGATCGCTTTTATTATGGATAAGCCCATGCGTAAAATAGGCCTGAGCGGTAAAAGCTTTATTCCGCTTCTGATGGGCTTCGGATGTACCGTGCCCGCAACCATGGCTGCAAGAACTATGGAGAATATGCAGGATAAACGCAATACAATTCTCCTGGTTCCGTTCATGAGTTGCTCGGCTAAACTCCCGGTGTATGCTCTTATCGCAGGTGCGTTCTTCTCAAAAGGTCATACGCTTGTCGTGTTAAGCCTTTATATCGGCGGTATAATTTTGGCTGCTTTATTTGGACTGCTGTTCAAAAAGACCCTGTTTAAGGATAATGATGCGGCATTTATGATGGAGCTGCCTCCGTATCGTATGCCGAAATTTAAGGATACCATGCTCCACGTATGGGAAAGAGTTAAGCATTTCCTCGTAAAGGCAGGAACTCTGATTTTTATAATGAGCGTCGTCGTATGGCTATTGATGCATTTCAGCTTTACCCTCTCGTTTGTGGGCGAGCATGTGGAAAAGAGTATTCTAAGCAGCATCGGAAGCTTCATCGCTCCCATATTGAAACCTTTGTGATTTGGAAACTGGATGGCTGTAGTGGCACTGCTTACAGGTTTTATCGCAAAGGAAAGTGTTGTCTCGACACTCAGCGTCTTGGTGGGTTCAACCTTAACGGCACTCAATGCTTCTGCGGCACTGGGCTCAATGTTTACACCGTTGAGTGCCTATACTTTCCTTGTATTCGTTTCTTTGTATACGCCCTGTATTGCGGCGGTTTCAACAATGAGCAGGGAATTACAATCGAAAAAGTACACCGTATTTACAATCGTATTCCAAATAGCGGTTGCATATTTGGCTGCATTGATTGTTCATACAATCGGTTTAATGTTTGTTTAAAGTTATTGTTAATTAATGAGGTAATAATATGAAGTGGAAGGAAATAACCGTAACAACTTGTGAACAGGGGATAGAACCTGTCATAGCCCGACTTGATATGCTCGGCATTTCACAGATAAATGTTGTTCAGGGACATGATGAGATAGACTCAATTCTGCGTGTGCAGGAAAAATATTGGGATTATGCCGATGAGTCGGTGTTGAATAAACAGCCCGCAGTTCAGGCGTTTATTTCGCTTGAATCGGATGCCGATGAGATTGAAAAGGCAATAATCGATTCAATGCATGAACTGAAAAATATGGAAGCCGATATAGGCGTGCAATTGGGTAGCCTTGAAGTAAAATCCAGGATTGTTGATGAGGAAGATTGGGCTAATAACTGGAAGGCTTTCTTTAAACCTATCAACGTGGGCGAAAAATTACTTGTTTGTCCTTCATGGGAGAACATCCCAGAGGATAATGTCCGTGCGGTATTGAAAATAGATCCCGGTATGGCTTTCGGTACGGGTACACATCAGACAACGGGTATGTGTCTGGAACTGCTGGAGGCTAATATCAAGCAGGGGGACACCGTTGCGGATTTAGGCTGCGGAAGCGGCATATTGTCAATTGCAGCAACACTGCTCGGTGCATCGAAAACATTTGCTATCGATATCGATCCCGTAGCAGCTAAAGTTGCAGCCGAAAATGCACAGCTTAATGGAATCAATATGGAAAATTACAATATCAAAATCGGTGATATTCTTGAAGATGTGGACTTCAGAAACGATATTGCAACTTCACCGTGTGATATTGTAATGGCAAATATAGTTGCCAATGTTATAATCGCACTTTCACCTGCGATATCTCCGATTTTAAAGGATGACGGTATTTTCATCGCATCAGGCATTATTGACGAACGCTTGGATGAAGTTGTGGCTTCGCTTGAATCGGTCGGTCTTAAAATCATTGAAATAAAACAGCGTGACGACTGGAGAGCGATTCTTGCGGTGAAAGACAGAATATGAGACGATTTTTCATTGATTCAACCCCGAATGTAAACGGCAAAATCGATGTTTGCGGCGATGAAGCAAGGCATATGCTCACGGTGCTTAGAATGAAGCAAGGGGATAAGCTTATTTTAGTATCGGGTGACGGAAGTGAATACGATGCCGTAATCAGTTCATGTGGCAAAGAAAGTGTCGAGCTTGATGTCGTTTTACATAGAATCTGTTCTGCCGAGCCGAGCGTCAATGTTACTTTGTTTCAATGCCTTCCCAAGGCGGCAAAGCTTGATACTGTTGTTCAAAAATGCGTTGAACTCGGCGTACATGATATTCAACTTGTTTATTCCGCACGTTGTATTGTAAAACCCGAAAATAACGATAATAAGCTTACACGCCTTAATCGAATTTCACAGGAGGCGGCAAAGCAGTCGGGAAGGGGCATAGCTCCGTGCGTAAAGCAGACGATTAATCTAAACGAGTGTTCGTTTTCCGATTACGATTTGGTAATAGTAGCATATGAGAATGAACAGGAATTTACGCTTAAACAGCTTTTAAGGTCAAAACTTGAATATTGCCCTTCGAATATTGCCGTCGTTATAGGACCCGAAGGAGGATTTGAAAGGGCTGAGGTTGATAATATTTTAAAAAATCAAAATGCCTTTTCGGTCACACTCGGAAGACGTATCCTCAGAACCGAAACGGCAGGGATGGCTTTGATTGCAATGCTCATGTACGAGATGGAGGAGTAATGCGCTGTTGCTTTATAACATTAGGATGCAGGGTAAATCAATATGAGAGTGATGCAATGGCGGAGCTTGTTTCGAATGCAGGCTATGAGGTGGTTTCGCAATCCGAAATTGCCGATGTTTGCATAATCAATACCTGCACGGTTACAAATATTGCCGACAGAAAATCACGGCAAATGCTGTCAAAAGCACATAGACTTAACCCGAATGCGAAAATTATCGTTTGCGGCTGTCTCAGTCAAAGAAATCCCGAGGGAATGAAAAAGCTTGACGGAGTTGATGCCGTCCTGGGCAGTGCCGATAAAAATCGTATAGTCGAAATAATCAAAACATTGTTTGACGATGATGAAGAAGGTAAACAGGTATATGTTCGTGACGTCATGCATGAACATCAATTTGAGGAAATGTCCGCAACTCATGAGGGACGCTGCCGTGCTTATCTCAAAATACAGGACGGATGCAATATGTTCTGTACCTATTGTGCGATTCCGTATGCAAGAGGTGCAATTCGCTCAAGGTCTCTTGCTTCAATAAGGAGGGAAGCGGAGAAGCTTAATAATGACGCATATCCCGAGGTTGTGCTGACAGGTATTCATCTTATGAGCTACGGCAAGGATTTACCCGAAAAAACCAATATCCTTGATGCGGTTAAATGCTTTAACGGACTTGATAATATCAAACGTATCCGTTTCGGCTCTCTTGAACCTCACCTTATGACGGATGAAATAATTAACGGCTTAGCTGAAAATAAACGCATATGCAGGCAATTTCATCTGTCGCTACAGAGCGGAAGTACAAGCGTGCTGGCTCGGATGAAACGAGGTTATACCGCAGGGGAGTATCTTGAATTAACGAGAAGAATCAAGAACGCATTCGGAAACGAAACGGCATTTACAACGGATATCATTGCGGGATTTCCGGGGGAAACCGAAAAGGAACACTTGGAAACAGTAGAATTTATGCGTGCCGTGCCTTTTAGTAAAGTTCATGTATTTCCGTATTCGAGAAGAAGTGGGACTCCTGCCGACAGAATGGACGGTCAGCTTACGAATAAGCAGAAAAGTGACAGAGCAAGACAACTGATAGATGAAGGGAAAAAGCTTGAACAGGAATTTATTTCTTCGTTTATCGGAAAGGAAATGTCGGTTCTTATTGAAGAAAATGTCAACGGTTCGGCTTTGGGTTGTACGGATAACTTTATAAAGGTTCGTGTGCCCTGTACGCTTGAACCCAATAAATTGTATTGCCTGAAATTGATTGCGATAGAGGATGTTGATGGCGAAATACGTGCCATTGCCGATAAAAACAGTTATTAAGGAGGCATGATAAAAAGAAAGTGGTAAAGTAATCCGAGAACTCTGAAATT
>CAYPXV010000055.1:0-10403 GCA_964414925.1 uncultured Clostridium sp.
AACATTATACAAGAGACTTTCTGTATTTGTCAATAGTAAAAGGGGTGAAAATACGCTAAAAAAGGAATTGTTAACAAAAAGTTCATAATTTTAAGAAAGAGAAACCGCCGCAGGTTAATTCTCTGCGACGGCATTTAGCATCATCAGAATTTCTTATCACTCGGGGTATCGCAATAGGCGCACCTATAGGTATGCTTATCGGCATTACTCAAGACGAAAACAGCATCAAGTTGTTCCTCGGCAGTTGTAATGCAACGGGGATTTTTGCATCTGATTATGTTTACAAGCTTTTTGGGAAGCTCAAGGGGTTTCTTTTCGACCAGGACACCGTCTCTGATAACATTAACGGTAATATCGGGATCAATATAGCCCAAAACATCGAGATCGATATCAACGGGTGAGTCGATTTTTATGATATCCTTAACACCCATTTTTTCACTTCTGACGTTTTTAATGATTGCAACAGAGCAATCGAGTTCGTCCAGACGAAGGTAGTTATAGATTTCCATGCTTTTTCCTGCACGGATATGGTCCAAAACGACACCATTGGTAATACTGTCAATATTCATAAAATACTCCTTTCGATGATCAATGAACTTCAATGCCCAAAAGTTTCAAAATAAGGGCCATTCTAATGAACTTACCGCATTTAACCTGTTTCCAGTAAGCGGCTCTGGGGTCACTGTCAACTGCGACGGAGATCTCGTTCACACGGGGCAGCGGATGCAGGATTGACAGGTCAGGCTTTGCATTTTGAAGTTTCTCCGGTGTCAAGATATAGCTATCTTTGAGACGCAAGTATTCTTCTTCATTGAAGAATCTTTCACGCTGAACCCTCGTCATATAGAGGATGTCAAGCTGAGGCATGACTTCTTCAAGGCTTGTGGTCTGATAATAAGGAATATTGTTCTTTTTCAGTGCTTCTTCCTTAACATAGCGGGGTAGTTTCAGTTCAGTCGGAGAGATGAGTACGAAGTTGATGTTTTCATATCTGCTCAAAGCATTTACAAGGGAATGAACCGTACGACCGAATTTCAAGTCACCGCAGAAACCGATTGTAAAGTTATCCAATCTACCCTTTTCCCTATGAATAGTAAGCAGGTCTGTAAGAGTTTGAGTAGGGTGGTTATGACCGCCGTCACCCGCATTTATAATCGGGATTTCGGCAACCTGAGCGGCAGCATAGGGCGCACCTTCTTTGGGATGGCGCATAGCAATGATATCCGCATAGCAGCTGACGGTATGGATTGTATCACCGACAGTTTCGCCTTTAGCGGTAGAGCTTGAATTTGCGGATGAGAAGCCCAAAACGCTTCCGCCCAGCGCAAGCATTGCGGATTCAAAGCTCAATCTTGTTCTTGTGGAAGGCTCAAAGAAAAGCGTTGCAAGCTGCTTATGAGCGCAGGCATCCTGATACTTTTCGGGATTCGCCATTATATCTTCGGCGGTTGCGATAAGTTCATCCAGTTCTTCAACGGTAAAATCCGTTATGTCCAATAAATTTCTAGGCATAATAACTCCTCCTTGGTTAATTAATTATTATTATTAATCCAGCTCTCGTCGTTGGGATTGGCGCAGAACTTTTTCAGGCGTTCAACGTCGCCCGGTTTAATTTTACCCAACTGAGCGGCAACATGGCTTACGGTTTCAAAATCACACAGGCTATAGTTGACGACATCTGCCTTTTGAAGTCTGTCAATACCCTTTTGCAATCCGTAGGTAAATATGGAAACAATACCTATAACTTCCGCACCTGCTTCTCTGAGTGCATCGACAACATCAATGCAGCTTCCCGCAGTAGAGATGAGGTCTTCGATAACGACGACCTTCTGACCGGGAATAAGTTTTCCCTCAATACGGTTTTGCCTACCGTGGTCTTTATTTGACGAACGGACATAGCCCATGGGAAGGTTCATCATATGACCGACGATTGCTGCATGAGCGATTCCGGCGGTAGAAGTGCCCATAAGAACTTCTACATTCGGGAAATGGGTTTTAACCAATTCAGCCAGACCGTTTTCGACACGATTTCTTACCGCAGGGGAAGTGAGGATAAGTCTGTTATCGCAATAAACGGGACTTTTAATACCGCTTGCCCATGTAAAAGGCTCATCGGGTCTAAGGAAAACGGCACCTATTTCAAGCAGGTCGTTAGCTATTTGAACTTTAATATCGTTATTCATTTCAGTTTACTCCTTTAAATTCTTTCAACGCTCTTTTATATGCTTCAACGGGGTTATCGGCAGTGGTTATGGGACGACCGACAACGATAAAATCGCATCCTGCTTTACTTGCAAGTTCGGGAGTCATAATGCGTTTTTGATCGGCGACATCCGATTCTGCGAATCTGATTCCGGGCGTTACGGTAAGGAAATTTTCGCCGCAGAACTGTTTTACTATCGAAGCCTCATGAGGCGAACATACAACACCGTCAAGACCGTTATCGGCGGCATTTTTGGCATAATCAAGAACCGTTTGCTTCATGGGCTTATCAATCAAAATCTCATTTTTCAGCGTTGCATCATCGGTAGACGTGAGCTGAGTTACGGCAATAAGCAGTGGTCTTGAACCGTCATTTCGGGTAAGACCTTTGAGTGCGCCCCTCATCATTGCGCCTGCGCCTGCGGCATGAAGATTGACCATATCCACGTCAAGACCCGACAAAACACGCATAGTGCGTTCCACCGTATTAGGTATATCGTGAAGTTTCAGATCGAGAAAAATCTTATGTCCGCATTCTTTTATTTCACGAACAATCTGAGGTCCTTCGGCATAGAACAATTCCATACCGATTTTAACGAAGGGTTTAACGTCGGATGAAAACAGATTAAGAAACTCAAATGTTTTGTTTTTATCCGGAAAGTCCAGAGCAATGATTACATCCTTATTTTGATTCATAATTCCTCCTTCAATGAGCGGCACCGGTAAGCTCGCTCAATTTTGTTATTTTAAGCTTTTCACAAACTTCGGGCAAATTATTAATAATATTCAGGCAGGCGAAAGGATTTTTCAAATTAGCCGCACCGACTTCGACAGCGGTAGCACCTGCAAGCATCATTTCGCAAACATCATTTTCGTTTGAAACACCACCGCAGCCGATGATGGGGATTTTAACTGCTTCATAGACATCCCAAACCATTCTGAGAGCCACCGGTAAAATAGCGGGACCCGACAGACCTCCTGTTCTGTTTGCAAGTATGGGCTTACGTGTTTTCAAATCGATTCTCATGCCGAGAAGGGTATTTATAAGACAGATACCGTCCGCACCCGCATCTTCGCAAGCACGGGCAATTTCCGCAATATCTGTTACATTCGGTGAAAGCTTCATGACAATCGGCTTATCGGTAACATCACGCACGGCTTTGGTAATAGAGTGTGCCGTTTGAGCGGATGAGCCGAAATTTTTACCGCCGTCATGGACATTGGGGCATGAGATATTCACTTCGATAATCTTTACCGCATTAACGTCATTTAATTTGCGGCATATTTCGACGTACTCATCCGATGAAAAGCCTCCGATATTAGCTATTATGGGTCCTGAAAACAGGGATTCGACATAAGGAATTTCTTCACCGATTACGGCATCAATACCCGGATTTTGCAAGCCGACGGCATTGAGCATCCCCGACGGAGTCTCGGCGATTCTGGGAAGCGGATTCCCGAAGCGAGGATTTAAAGTTGTACCCTTAAGACAAAAGCTGCCAAGGACATTCAAGTCATATATCTCGGCAAATTCTCTGCCGAATCCGAACACGCCGGAGGCTGGGATGATGGGGTTTTTCAGTTTTACACCCACAAAATCAACGCTGAGATCTACCATTTAAGTTCCTCCTTACGAAAAACAGGACCGTCTTTACATACTTTTTTAAATCCGTTTACGGTATCCACAGAACAACCCATGCAAGCACCGAAGCCACAACCCATGCGTGCTTCAAGGCTAAACTGTCCGTTTTCGGTGATTGAATTTAATGCACGCAGCATTGGCATAGGACCGCAGGCGAACATATGATAATCGCCTTGAATTTTATTTATGCAATCGGTAACGAAACCTTTAAGACCGTAGCTGCCGTCCTCCGTTGAAACGAAGACTTTAGCACCCAGCTCAAGGAATTTATCCACATAAAACACATCCGATGCCGAACGAAAACCAAGCACGACCGTCGGTAAAACGCCCTGTTTTACGCATTCAACGGCAAGACCGTAAATGGGGGCAATACCTATTCCGCCGCCTACAAGCAACGGACTTTTTGTTTTTATTACGTCAATATCGAAGCCGTTACCCAGTCCGACAAGCACATCGAGTTCATCTCCGACGCTTGCCGAAGTCAGTATTTTCGTACCTTTTCCGACACTTTTAACGAGCAGCAGGAGCCTACCATTTTCATAATATGAGACTGAAATCGGGCGGCGAAGGAAACAGCCTGCAATTTCAATGTTGATGAACTGACCGGGAGCTGTCAAAGCACTTGTATCGCCGTCGAGCCAAATTTCGTAGGTATCGGAGTTTAAAGCTTTTATGCTTTCGATTTTGAATACGGATTTTATCATACTTCCTCCAAAGCATTATAAACGCAATTGCCGTTAACCAATGTATACACGACCTTGGATGAAATCTTGCAACCGTCAAACGGGGTTGATTTGCCCATTGAGTAGAACTTTGAGCTATCGACATATCCGTCCGAGCCGAGCTGTAAAACGGTTAAATTTGCTTTTTCGTTTAATTTAATTCCGCCGTTAATGCCAAACAGTTTTCTCGGATTGATGCTCATGGCATTAACAAGCGTTTCCAATGAAATAATATTTTTTAAAACAAGTCCTTCGTAAAGCACATTGAAGGCACATTCAAGACCGGATATGCCGTTGATGCTTTTTGCGATACCGCCCGATTTTTCTCCTTTAGAGTGTGGGGCATGGTCTGTCGCTATGCAATCGATTGTACCGTCGGCAAGTCCGTTAATCAATTCGATTCTGTCTTTTTCGGAACGAATCGGAGGATTCATTCTGAACCTGCCGTCGTCTTCGAGCATTTCATCATTAAGCAATAAATAATGAGGAGCTGTTTCGCAAGAAACCGGGAGCGAACTTTTTTTTGCTTCTCTTATCAAGTGGACGGATTCTGCGGTAGATATGTGACAAGCATGATATCTGCACCCTGTTTTTCGTACCAAATTCAAATCCCTTTCGAGCTGCCTCCATTCACTTTCGGGTGAATTGCCGATAAGGTTGTATTTTCTTGCGAAATTGCCGTCATGAACGCTCCAACCTTTTTTTAAAAGGTCTTCCTGTTCGCAATGTGCGACTATCGGTTTACCAACAGAGCGAGCTTTTTTCATCGCTTCAAGCATCATCTGCTCGGATTGAACACCCTTTCCGTCATCGGAAAAACCTATTACAAACGGAGCAAGTGCTTCAAAGTCCGAAAGCACTTTCCCCTGCTGAGTTTTGGTTATGGATGCATACGGATGAACGTTTACAGTCGCATCACGTTCGATACATTCAAGTTCGACTTTCAGATTTTCAATTGAGTCGGGTACGGGATTCAGATTCGGCATTGCACAGACATCGCTGTAACCGCCGGCAGCGGCGGCAAGAGTACCGTTTTTTATCGTCTCTTTGTATGAAAAACCGGGCTCTCGAAGATGAACATGAACATCTGCAAAACCCGGAATAACAACGGAATTTGTATTAAATTTTAAAACACTAAAGCCTTCAAGCGGAGTGGAATCGGAAATTGCCGAAATTTTGCCCTGCTCGATTACGATACCGCATTTTTTGAATTTTCCGTCAATAAAAGCATTGACTTCACTTAAAATAATACACATACCTCATTCCTCCCCATTTTACTTCGATTCATATTACCAAAAAAGACACAATCTGTCAAGCTGCATCGACGTACAATTCGTGACATATATGGTATTCATTTTAGTATTCATAGCTCTGTGGCAGAAAACATATGCGGACGAACCTAAGAAAGACATTCGAAAAGCACCTGTTAAAAAATATATATGGCGTATAAGCAAAAATGGTGTTGAATGTATTTCGGATTAGCGTTATAATCGAAGCATACAGGGTATGACTTTAGCGTTTGGCGTTAAAGATATACTCAAAGAACATCTCTAAAAAGGAG
This sequence comes from uncultured Clostridium sp., assembly GCA_964414925.1. Lineage (GTDB taxonomy): Bacteria > Bacillota > Clostridia > Christensenellales > CAG-138 > PeH17. The sequence continues at coordinate 6,128 of CAYPXV010000055.1, forward strand.
TATAGTAATGAAATACGATCGTGTTTACAATTTTTCCGCCGGTCCCTCCATTCTTCCCGAAGAGGTACTTGAGAGCGTCCGTGACAACCTGCTTAACTACCACGGTTCAGGCATGTGTGTTATGGAGATGAGCCACAGATCCAAGGTATTCCAACAGATAATCGACGAAGCCGAAGCTGATCTGCGCGAACTCATGGGTATTCCCGACAACTACAAAGTAATGTTTATTCAAGGTGGAGCAACACTTCAGTTTGCTATGCTGCCCATGAATCTCATGAAGAACGGTGTTGCCGACTACATCGTTACAGGCAACTGGTCGAAGAAAGCATATGCCGAAGCAAAGAAGTACGGCAAAATCAATCTGGTTGCAACGAGTGAAGATCGCAACTACTCATATGTACCCGATTGCTCCGACCTTCCTATAAGCGAGGATGCCGATTACGTATACATTTGCGAGAATGAAACCATTCACGGCACCACATTCCAGCAGCTTCCCAACACAAAGGGCAAGATTCTGGTATCCGACCAAAGCTCAATGTTCCTCTCCAAGCCCTGCAACGTATCCGATTACGGCGTAATTTACGGCGGCGTACAGAAGAACATCGGTCCTGCCGGCATGGTAATCGTAATCATACGTGAAGACCTCATCCGTGACGATCTTCCCTCCTATGTTCCCACATACATGAGCTATGCAACCCATGCAAACAACGGTTCAATGTATAATACTCCCAACTGCTGGAGCATTTATGTATGCGGCGAAGTCTTCAAGTATCTCAAGAAGATCGGTGGTCTGGAAGTCATGGCTAAGATGAACGAGGAGAAGGCAAAGATCCTTTATGATTTCCTTGACGAATCAAAGATGTTCCACGGCACAGTCGATAAGCAGTTCCGTTCACTTATGAACATACCCTTTGTAACCGCATCCAAAGAAACCGATGCAGAAGTCGTTGCCGCAACAAAAGCAGCCGGCTTTGACAATCTGAAGGGTCATAAGAGTGTTGGCGGACTTCGTGCTTCAACATACAATGCAATGCCCAAAGAGGGCGTCATAGCACTTGTTGATTTCCTCAGGAAATATGAACAAGAGCATTACAATGCGTAACGACAATTGATTACACAGATAAGGAGAAATATTATGCGTATTCTTGCATCAGACGGCATGGAAAAAAATGCTGTTGCAACACTTCGTGCCCAGGGTCATGAGGTAGTTGAGCAGTTTTATGCTCCCGAAGAACTTATGGAGCAGGTAAAGAATTTTGATGTTCTCGTAGTAAGAAGTGCTACCAAAGTTCGCACTCCCATCATTGACGCAGCACTTGAGACCGGAAGGCTCAAGCTCATCATTCGCGGCGGTGTAGGTATTGACAATATTGACCACGAATATGCCGAATCAAAGGGCATCAAGGTTATGAACACTCCCCGTGCATCAAGCAATGCTGTTGCCGAACTCGCAATGGCTCATATGCTTTCATGCGCTCGTTTTGTCAGCATCGCAGGTCATACAATGCGTGATGGCAAATGGGAGAAGAAGATTTACAACGGCATAGAAGTTCACGGCAAAACTCTCGGTATCGTAGGTTACGGCAGAATCGGTCAGAGTCTCGGTAAGATGGCTGTTGCAATGGGCATGGAAGTCATCGCATATGACGTATTCCATATTCCCGGAGTTGAAAATGAACATATGCATTATGTTGAGCTTGACGAGCTGTTTGCAAAGTCTGATTTCATCTCACTGCATGTTCCCAGCCTCGAAGGTCAGCCCCTCGTAAATGAAGAAGCAATAGCAAAGATGAAGGACGGTGTTATCATCGTTAACACCAGCCGCGGAACTAACATTGACGAAGCTGCTCTGCTTGCTGCTCTTGACAGCGGTAAAGTTCGTGCAGCAGGTCTTGATGTATGGTCAAGCGAACCCGCAACCGAAAATCCCCTTGTAAAGCATCCCCATGTAAGCTGCACTCCTCACATCGGTGCCGCTACCGCCGAAGCACAGGGTCGTATCGGTTCTGAAATCGTTGACATCATCGGCAAGTTCTTTGCATAATTTAATACAATTTTTCCGCCGTTTCTTGATGAAACGGCGGTTTTCATATATAACAATGTAATCCTTATTTTTTCGGTTGACAAAGTGCATATAAGATGAGATAATGAGCATGATCGGCATGGTAGAAAGCCTTGCCGTTAATATTTTTTGGAGAAACAGTAGATGAAGAAGATTGTAATTGCCCTTGGCGGCAACGCATTACAGGAAGCCGGCAAGCCCGCAACCGCCGAATCACAGCTTGAAGTTGTGGAAAAGACCTCGGAATATATTGCAGATATCATTTTGAGCGGTTACGACGTAGTTCTTGCACACGGGAACGGACCGCAGGTAGGTAGAATCGTACTTCAAAATGAATATGCAACTTCCGTCACCCCTGCCATGCCGTTTGACGTATGCGGTGCTATGAGCCAGGGTTACATTGGCTATCACATGCAGCAGGGACTTGAAAAGGTACTCCGCCACAGAGGAAGCAATAAACGTGTTGCAACAGTAGTTACGCAGGTTGTTGTTGATAAATTCGACCCGAAATTCCAAAATCCGAGTAAACCCATCGGACCGTTTTATACCGAAGAAGAAGCTAAAGCCATTGCCGATGAAAAGGGTTATTTCATGAAAGAGGACTCCGGCAGAGGTTGGAGACGTGTTGTCGCATCCCCCATGCCCATCGAAATTGTGGAATTGGACGCTGTAAAATGCCTTATTGACGGCGGTTTTATTCCCATCACCGTTGGCGGCGGCGGAATACCCGTTATTAAAGATGAAAGCGGAAACTATATCGGAACCGCAGCAGTCATCGACAAGGACTTGGCATCCGAAAAGCTTGCCGAAGATATTGACGCAGATGCGCTTGTTATTCTTACTGCCGTTGAAAAGGTCTGCATTAATTTCGGAAAACCCGACCAAAAGGAACTTTCCGAAATCAGCATAGTCGAAGCCCGTCAATACATAGCCGAAGGACACTTCGCTCCCGGCTCAATGCTTCCCAAAGTTGAAGCTGCAATTAAGTTCGTTGAGAGTAAACCCGGCAGAAAAGCCATCATTACCTCGCTTGATAAAGCCGTTGAAGCTCTTGCCGGAAATGCAGGAACAACGTTGAAGTAAGCTTTAAATATCCGCCCATTCAAGAAGAAAAGTAAAGACCGCTGCAAGTGAAATAATTTTTATCTTCGCTTGCAGCAGTCTTATTTATTTATTATTTTTAATTCTTCTCAAACTTTGCGGTATAGGTTGCAATGTCGTTGAAGTCTTCAAACTGATCCCACTCGGTTAGCATGAATTTTTCATCCTCGGATACCAAGCGTCCTTCCTCATCGTACCAACCGACAAAGTGGCTACCCTCGTTTGCTTTCGCCCAAACAAGCACGTGGTCGTAATTGGTATCCATTTCCTGAACAACGCAAACCAGACCATCGCCGTCAGCTATGACAGTTATGTCGAAATCACGGTGCTGTTCGGGATATGAATTGATAAGCCCGAATTCCCTTGCACATGGAACGCTATAACATGCCCAAAGTCGTGCATCAATACAGATCTTGTCAAAGTACGGATGATAGTCTTCTTCATGGTATCCGGAAGATAAATATACATGAGTAAGCTTATCACAATTTGTTACTATCAGTTCATCGGCGGAAACGTTGAATAATTTTATCGATTCCAAATGCTCAAGTCCATCAAGAAGCAAAGTTCCGCTACAATTAAGCATCTGCTCATCTTTAAGAAAACCAGTTGCAATTTCTTTGATATTGCCACTGTAATATCGACTTGAACCACCATCCGTAGCCCAAGGTATAAACTCATCAGTGTCATCAAGCTGATAATGTTCGAGATCATTATACACATACCAGGAATAGGGATTACCCGATTCATAATTTCTGAATATGAGCTCGCCGTTTGTCTTACCCTCAACCTTACTCGGCATGTCAAAGAAAGCTTTAAGCATCTCATAATCGTGAGTTAGTACAGGTTCCGGGGTCGGAGGTGCAGGAGATACGGGTTGTAATGTTATTGGTACTATTGTTGCCTTTTCCGTCGGATCTGCAAAGACATCAGCTGACGGTTCTGACGTCTGGTTTTCACCGGTCTCTGTGCAAGCAGAGAATATCATGAATACCGTGCAGAGGAGAATTAATCCACAGAGGATGGATCTAAATGCATTGTTCTTTTTCATTTTTCTTACTCCTTTCAGTTGAAAACATAATAATCCTTCTTATTCCTTAATTGGCATGGCTCAGG
>CAYPXV010000056.1:0-10329 GCA_964414925.1 uncultured Clostridium sp.
GATGCAATTAAAGAAATTAACACGAGAGCAGATAATGGCGGAGCTTGAGAAGGAGAACGGGCCGTCACTTTTGGCGAACAATCCGCATATAGATAAGGAAGCGTTATTGACAGAGACAGCGCAGCTGTTTATAGAGCAAGGCGCAGGTTCCGCATTACTTGTAAGGCTTTCCAAAACGAGAGCATACCTTATAAAATTAAGTACAATACCCGAAATTTTGCCTGCAATACGCAGATATTTGAAATCAGAGTCACCGAAACTTCGCAGAAATTGTGCAAGGCTCATAGGACAGCTTAGCCGTAGCAACGAGGATGTTGAGCTGTTGATTGAAATGCTTGAAACGGAGCAGCAGCGGTATGTTCGTCCTTCCGTTGTCTTGTCACTTGGACTTATCGGCGGAGAGAAAGCAGCAAAAGCCTTAGCCGATTATAATCCGCAGCCGCCGCTTGACGAGACGGAAGTCAAGCATTATGAAGAAGAATGTGAAGCGTTGAGGCTTGCAAGAGTTACGGTGATGAAGCATGAGAAGCATGTGTTTAAAGGACTTGACAGGGAATATGAGATAGAACTTAGCGCATCGGACAGACTAAGCACGCAGCTTGCGGAGGAACTTGAGGAGCTTGGATTTGACGCTTATGACATAAGGCGTGACAGTTTAAGCGTCAAGACCGATGATTTTGAGGGTTTATACGAAGCACGCTGTTTTTCCGAAGCACTGTTTACGATAGCGAAAGGGGTAAGTTTCAGACCGGAGACGGTAGCACCGATAGCGAAGCAGTTCATGCTTGATTTTATGAAATCTACCCACGAAGGAACACCGCCGTACAGGTACAGAATAGAGATTGACGGTGAAATCGAGGACAGAACTGCGTATAAGAGAGCAGTTCGTGATTTAATCGATGACGAATCCATAGTCAATGCACCGTCGGATTATGAAATCGAATTGAGAATAGTACCGCTCGGTAATGCGTCAAGGCTGTATTTAAAGCTTTATACGTTTAAAGACGAAAGATTTTTCTATCGCAAGCAGACGATACCTGCATCGATGAATCCTGCGACGGCGGCGTCCGTAATAAGGCTGGTGTCGGACTATCTCACGATTAATGCAAGAGTTATAGACCCCTGCTGCGGTTCGGGAACTTTACTTTTCGAACGTGGACTTATCGCACCGTGTACATCGCTCACGGGTGTTGACCTTGCTCATGCCGCAATCGATGCCGCACGAATCAACTCCGATGCCGCTTACATGAAGGGTTTGACCCATGCAAGATTCATTTGTAACGATATTTTGAGGTTTGAACCCAAGCGTCCGTATGACGAACTTATTTCAAATCTTCCTTTCGGAAATCGTGTGGGAAATCATAATAGTTGTGTTCGTTTGTATTCGGGACTTCTCGACAGACTTCCCATTCTCGTTAAAAAGGGAGGAATTGCCGTACTATACACCATGGAATTTACATTGCTCAAGAACCTCATTAAATCCAATCCCAATCTTGAGCTTTTAAAGACCGAGCGCACGGAAGCAGGCGGTTTAACTCCGATGGTATTTGTTATTCGTGTAAATTGAGGACGCTATGGAACTTTATTATAATCACCCCTTTATAACCGAATGTGATGCTGTCGTTATGGAATGTAAAGCTGTTGATGGCGGATACAGAATTGTTCTTGACAAAAACATCATCTTTCCGACAGGCGGCGGACAGCTCAGCGACATCGGCAAGATTAATGATGCCGATATCATTTCCGCTTCATCGGTTGATGGTAAGATTTATCATTTATGCACTAAAGAATTTAAAATAGGGGAGACTGTTCATGTTTCGCTTGACATTGCTTCACGCATTGATCATACGGCGCAGCACACGGGCGAACATATTATCTCGGGTCTTGCATCAAAGCTTTTCGGGGCAAATAATGTGGGTTTTCACATGGCGAAGGATTATTGCACCCTTGATTTGGACAAATTTTTAAATGAGGATGAGCTGTTTCTTCTTTTAAAAGAAGCGAATAGGGCTGTTACTTGTGATTATCCCATCACGTTCAGAACGGTTTCTTCTGCGCAAGCCAAAGACCTGAGATTACGCAAGTTTTCCGATAAGCTTGCGGATTCTCCCGAGGACATAAGAATTGTTTTCATCGATGACGGCAGGGTAGATTCCTGCGCCTGTTGCGGTACGCATTTTTCGTCAACGGGTTCGGTGGGTACGATTCTGTTTACTTCGGCTGAAAAGTACAAGTCGGGTATTCGAATCTTCTTTGCCTGCAACGAAAGGGCAATACGCTTTCATCATGACAGTCAAAAAATTCTTTCGTCGGTTGCAAAAAGTTTTTCCACTTCTGCGGATGAAGTTCCTTCTGCCGTTAAAAAAATGAAAAACGATATGAGCAGTTTGCACCTCGAATTGAAGAATAAAACTTCAATGCTTTGCGATCTTCTCTCGCAGTCCATGCTTTCCGATTCAAAGATAGCTAAATCGATAAAAATTATAGTCAGGTTAATTCCCGATTTTAACGCCAACGACCTGAAACTCCTGTCAACACGCATTATCGAAACTTCCGATGTGCCCGTTGTTGCGCTTCTGTTTTGTAAGAATGAGAGCGGCACGGAATACCGTATGGTTCGTTCGGCTAAAGTTGAGATTAGTATGCGCAACCTCTGTTCTTCCGTGAACGCAATTTTAAACGGAAAGGGTGGGGGTAGTGACTCCTTTGCCCAGGGTAAATCATCAAGGCAGGTTAGTCCCGAAGATTTGGAACAACTTGAAAAATACCTGATTTCAGCTATATGACATTCTTCTCATGTTTCACGTGAAACATGAGAATTTTTTTATTCTTTTGAGCATATAGATTTACATGCTTGGTTATGTTACTTCTTTTATGATTTTAGCAGGATTTATCTGCTGTGTTATCAACGGCACCGAATCCCAATCGCTTAGTTTTTTGCTTGAAGGATGCAGCTCCTCCGTTGAATTAATGCTTTCACTGCTCGGCTCATATCTTTTATGGCTGGGAATTATGAACATTGTAAAGAAGAGTGGGCTTATTGATAAAATTGCCGCACTGTTCAAAAAACCACTTATGGCACTCATGCCGAATGCAGGCAATGCAATTACACCAATCACGTTGAATCTTGCTGCAAACTTCTTTGGTCTTGGCAATGCGGCAACACCTTTCGGGATAGAGGCAATGAAGGAACTGGCGAATAATTCACCTTACGGTTCGAACAGTCATATTGCTTCGGACGATATGTGTATGTTTCTCGCACTTAACGCTTCGGCAATAGAACTTCTGCCGACAACGGTAATTTCGATGCGTACTGTCTGCGGTTCGGTAAATCCAACTTCCGTTGTACTTCCTACCTTTATTTCATCTGTCGTTTCGGCAGTTACGGCAATTCTTATCTGTAAGACTTTTTCGGGTAAAAAGAATGGAAACGGCTGATGTAGTTATCCTGATTTTCATAGCTTTTGTTTTTATCTATGCTCTTATAAAAGGAGTGAATCCGTATGAAGCATTTATAGAAGGAGCAAAGACTGCAATTCCTACTATTATAAAAATAATTCCCTGCCTTGCGATTATGATGGCTGCAATTTCCGTTTTCAATAAATCGGGGGCGATGAACTTTATTGCAAGATTGTTTAGACCGTTATTTGAACTTATCAACATTCCTTCGCAGCTTATTCCGCTCGTACTTATGAGACCTCTATCGGGCAATGCAGGTTTGGCACTGCTTAATGATTTAATGATTGAATATGGTGCAGATTCTTTCATAGGCAGAGCTGCATCGGTTCTTGTCGGTTCAACGGAAACAATTTTTTATACTTTTGCACTTTATTGTGGCAGCGTAGGCATTACAAAGGGAAGATACGCTTTTGCTGCGGCGATCATCTCAAATATCGTGGGCATACTCGTTTCGGTAATTCTTGTAAGAATTTTTCCCGCTTGAATTAATTACGGTTCGGTGCTACAATGTTACGGGAGGATAATATGAAACTTGATGTAATTACTTTCGGAAATGAAGTTAAAGATAAAGACCTTTCTTCGACAACCGTAATTCTTATCGATGTTTTACGCTGTACTTCGTGCATCGTTGAAGCTTTAAAAAATAAATCAAAAGAGGTTATCGTTTTTAAGGAAGTTGAGGATGCAATAAATTATGCGTCACTTCTCGGTAGGGAAAACTGCGTTCTGGGTGGTGAACGTCATGCGCTGCCTTTGCCGGGTTTTGACGTCGGAAATTCTCCGCTTCAATATAACTATGAAACCGTTCACGATAAATCCGTTATTATGACGACCACCAACGGCGCAAAGGCTATATCATTTCTTTCACAGGCAAAGAATCTATTTATATGCGCTCACATAAACCATTCCTATGCCGCCGGTAAAGCTCTTTCAATGGGAAATGACATTTTAATCGTTTGTTCAGGCACTAACGGCGAGATCTCCGCAGACGATATGATTACCGCAGGGGCTGTTGTGTCTGATATTTTAGAAAGCAATTCCGAAATATTGACGTCGGATAATGCATTGATTTCAAAGGCACTTTATGACAGTTACAATAAGCACGACTTCAATCTTTTAAATACCGCACATTGTCGCCATCTTGTAAATCTCGGCGAAAAGTACATTGCGGACATCGATTTTTGCTTTAAAGAAAACATTGCACCCGTAGTACCGTTTCTGTCGGGCAAAACTCAGGACGGAAAGGGAAGCGTATTCACATTGTGATTGTTCCACGTGAAACATTCAAAAATAATTTAAAAGGTCATTGCAATGACCTTTTTTTTAGTGTATAATGAAAAAAGAATAGTCCACTTTACCGAAGAAAGTGAGTTTAATATGGCAAGAATAATTGTAATTGCAAACCAAAAAGGCGGAGTAGGAAAGACAACGACCGCCGTAAATTTATCAACCTGTGTTGCCCAACAGGGAAAAAATGTACTGCTCGTTGACGTTGACCCACAGGGAAATGCGACAAGCGGCGTGGGAATTGACAAGACAAGCTGCAAATACAGCGTGTATGATGTGTTGGTGAATGAAGTCGCTACCGAAAAGGCGATACTTCGTACAAAAGTCCCCACGCTTCATATCATTCCTTCCAGAATAGAGCTGGCAGGTGCAGAAGTTGAACTTGTCAGTATGATGGCGAGAGAACAAAAATTGAAGGTAGCATTAAGAAAAGTGTTGCATATGTATGACTACATCTTTGTGGACTGTCCGCCGTCGCTTGGACTGCTGACGCTTAATGCGCTCAATGCCGCAGATACGCTCCTTGTTCCGATTCAATGCGAATATTACGCACTTGAAGGGTTGAGCCAATTGATGAATACGGTAAGACTCGTAAAGCAAAACCTCAATTCCGAGTTGGAAGTTGAGGGTGTTGTTATGACGATGTACGATTCCAGAACGAAATTATCGAACCAGGTCGTTTCGGAGGTAAAAAAGTTCTTCGGAAATAAGGTTTATGAAACGATAATTCCCCGTTCGGTAAGACTCGGGGAAGCACCCAGTTACGGACTTCCGATAACATTGTACGATTCACGCTGTTCGGCATCGAAAGCTTATAGGAGCTTGGCGGAAGAATTGATTACCGATGATGAAAACAAAACCAGAGTGGGGGATAATGAATGATGGCACTTGGACGAGGACTTGATGCACTGTTCGGAAATAACAATGAAACAGTGAATGATACGATAAGGAATGTTCCGACTGCGCTCATAGATAATAATCCCGATCAGCCCAGAACGGAGTTTGACGAGGAAAAGCTTAACGAACTTGCACAGAGCATAACAAGCCATGGCATCGTTCAACCAATCTTGCTGAAAAAACAAGGAGAACGCTATAAAATCGTTGCCGGCGAAAGGAGATTTCGTGCGGCGAAAATCGCAGGTCTCAGCGAAGTACCGGCTCTTGTCAAGGACTTGAGTGAAAGGGAAATCAATGAAATAGCCTTGATTGAAAACCTTCAAAGGGTTGATTTGAATCCCATAGAGGAAGCTACCGCAATCAGGGAGTTGATGAGGGATTATTCGCTTACGCAGGAAGAAATCGCTTCAAGATTGGGAAAGAGCCGTCCCGCAATCGCCAATGCACTGCGACTTTTGAATTTACCCGATGATGTAATCGAGATGGTTAAAAGGGGAGAATTAAGCCAAGGTCACGCAAGAGCATTGTGTGGTCTTGATGATGAAAAAATCATATCGGAAATTGCCGAATTTATCGTTAAAAATAACCTTTCCGTGCGTGAAACCGAGACGCTTGTAAAAAACAGCAAAGAGGAAAAATCGGAGCAGACGCCGACCAAGAAGGAGAAAACGAACGTAAAACTGTCAAGTGAGATGCGTCAGGCGCAGGACAGGCTTGCGGAACGTTTCGGCACAAAGGTAAAATTTAAAGGCGATGAAGAAAAGGGAAAAATCGTGATTGAATACTATTCAAAAGAGGGCTTGATGAGCCTGTACGAAATGCTTATGACGGAGAATTAAAGTATGTATCTGGCTGATGGATGGCAGGATTACGAGATAATCGATGCCGGTAATGACGAAAAGCTTGAACGCTGGGGGGATGTAGTGCTGTTGCGTCCCGACCCACAGGCGATATGGCCGATGAGGCAGAAAAATAACTACGATGCACACTATATCCGTTCCAACTCAGGCGGTGGAAGATGGGAATATTACCGAAATTTGCCCGAAAGTTGGACAATTTCTTATAAGGATTTAAAATTTACAGTAAGACCTACGGGCTTTAAACATACAGGACTGTTTCCCGAACAGGCTGTAAATTGGGATTTTATGCGTGAAGCGGTTAAAAAACATAAAGCCGTAACGGGCAGACCCTTCAGGGCATTGAACCTGTTTGCCTATACGGGTGCGGCAAGCTGTGCCCTTGCTTCGGCAGGTGCGGAAGTCGTTCACGTCGATGCCGCAAAAGGCATGGTAGCGTGGGCAAAGAATAATTTGGCGGAGTCGGGGCTTGCCGACAGACCTGTCAGGTTCATAGTGGACGATGTAATGAAATTTGTTCAGCGTGAGAAAAGACGCAGCAGGGAATATGAAGGTATTTTAATGGATCCCCCGAGCTATGGCAGAGGTCCCGACGGCGAAATGTGGAGAATCGAAAACGGACTGTATCCGCTTGTCAGCGAATGTATGGATTTAATGAGCGATGACGCAGGATTCTTTATAATCAATTCCTATACTACGGGTCTTGCGCCCGCCGTGCTTAAGAATGTACTCACCATTGCTTCGGGTAATAGGGGCGGCAGTATCGACGCACAGGAAATAGGTATTCCCATATCCAATAATAAACTCGTTTTGCCGTGCGGCTGTACCGCCAGATGGTATAAGGAACCTCGAAAATGAAACTTAAAGTAATTTATGAGGATAATCACCTGCTTGTGTGCGAAAAACCGATTAATGTACCCGTGCAGGCGGATTCCTCCGGCGACTTGGATTTACTTACAATCGCTAAAGCATATATAAAAGAAAAGTATAATAAGCCCGGTGATGTCTACCTCGGACTTGTACATAGGCTCGACAGACCCGTCGGCGGTGTAATTGTATTCGCAAGGACGAGTAAGGCTGCGGACAGACTTACTCAAAGCTTTAAAAAAAGAACCACTAAAAAGAACTATGCCGCTGTTGTCGTCGGTAATCCCCCCGACTATGAGCAGTTGAACGATTATTTGTTCAGGGATGAGAAGAATAATCGTGTAACCGTTGTGCCTAAAGACTTTGACGGAGCTAAGCAAGCAAGCCTGGATTTAGCAACCGTAACAAGGAAAAAGGGACTGAATCTGCTGGATGTCAACCTTCATAGCGGCAGACATCACCAAATAAGGGTTCAGTTGTCAAATGCCCTCTATCCTATCTACGGCGATCAAAGGTACAATCCGTCTTCTAAAGGTGGACAGCAGATTGCATTGTACGCATATGCGCTGACAATCGAACATCCTACCTTGAAAACACAAATGCGATTTACAAGTTTGCCTCATGGCGGCGTATGGGATGATTTCAAAGACGAACTATCTGCTCTGAGCTGGGGAATAAGGGTCAAGTACATCGATGAAAATATTATCATTGTTAATAAACAGGCAGGCATGAGCTGCGTGCAAAGCGATGAGATTAGCGGTGAAAATGAGAGCGCAAGCATAGAAAAACTGCTTAAATGTGCCCTTGATACCGATGATATTTATCCCGTACATAGGCTCGATGTTATGACGTCAGGACTTTTGATTTACGCACGCAACAGACAGGCGGAAGCGGAACTTAAAAGGCTTATCAAAAACCGAATGATAAAAAAGACATACCATGCACGTGTCTTCGGTGTTCCGAAAAAGGAGGCGGCAAGGCTTATTTTGTATGCCGCAAAGGACAGTGAGAGGTCGTTCATGGCAGTAAAGGATAATCCGTTTGAAAACTCGGTTGAAATGATTACGGATTACAAGGTAATCGAGTATACAGACGACGGTTGCATATTGGAAGTCAAGCTCGTTACCGGAAGAACACATCAGATAAGGGCAAGCCTTGCACATATCGGCACGCCCGTTGTAGGTGATGATAAATACGGAAACAGAACGGATAACAAAAAATATAAGCGTGACTTAATGCTTTGCGCAACCGAAATAGAATTTCCCGAAATGGATGAAAAGTATAAGGCGTTGAGCAATTTTGTTGTTAAAAATCAGCCGGAATTCGAGATGAAAAATGATTGGAACAAATGAACAATATGATGTAATTATTGTAGGAGCGGGTCATGCCGGTGTAGAAGCTGCGCTTGCAAATGCACGAATGGGACTTAAAACCCTGTGTCTGTGCCTGAACCTTGACGCAATCGCTTTGTGCGCCTGTAACCCTGCAATCGGCGGAACGAGTAAGGGACATCTGGTTCGTGAAATCGATGCTCTCGGCGGCGAAATGGGTATAGCAACGGATGAAACCATGCTGCAAATGCGTATGTTGAATTTGGGTAAAGGTCCTGCCGTTCATTCGCCTAGGGCGCAGATAGATAAAAATCTCTACCACCAAAGAATGAAAACCGTGATGGAGACTACGCCCAACCTTCGTATTCTGCAAGAGGAATGTACGAAAATAATTACGGAAAACTCTGCCGTCGTCGGCATTGAATGTAGCGGCGGAGATGAATACCGCTGTAAGGCAGTGGTAATATGTTCGGGTGTGTATCTGGACAGTAAAATTCATGTGGGAAACCTGTCAAAAAACGAGGGTCCGAGTGCCCTTACGAACGCAACGGGTCTGTCCGATTCACTGCGCAGTTTGGGCTTTGAACTGAGACGATTCAAGACAGGTACACCGCCGAGAATATTGAGCAGCTCAATAGACTATTCCAAGCTTGAAGTGCAATGCGGCGACGAACCCGTTCAGCCGTTTTCTTTCATGACGGAGGAAATAAACATACAACAGCGTCCGTGTTACCTCGTCTATACCAACGAAAAAACGCACGAGACAATCTTGAATAACCTTGACAGATCTCCGATGTACAGCGGTAAAATCAACGCATCGCCTACAAGATATTGCCCCTCGATAGAGGATAAGCTTGTCAGATTCAGTGATAAACCCAGACATCAGCTTTTCATTGAACCTGAAGGAAATTCAACGAGCGAAATGTATGTTCAGGGATTCTCTACAAGTTTACCCAAGGATGTTCAGCGTGAGGCTCTATGTACCATTTCGGGGCTTGAACATTGCCAAATCACAAGGTACGGCTATGCAATAGAATATGACTGCATCGACCCTACGGAACTGGAACTGAGCCTGGGCTCAAAAAGAATCAAGGGTTTGTATTTTGCAGGTCAGCTTAACGGTTCAAGCGGCTATGAGGAAGCGGCGGCGCAGGGCTTGATTGCAGGTATAAATGCAGGGCTCTATGTTAAGGACGAAGAACCCCTGATTTTGAGACGAAGCGATGCCTATATCGGAGTGCTTATCGATGACCTTGTTACAAAAGGCACCAATGAACCTTACCGTATGATGACAAGCAGGGCAGAGTACAGGCTGATGCTGAGGCATAATAATGCGGATTTGAGATTGACCGAAATGGGACTTAGAACAGGGCTTATCGGCGAAGAAAGACTTAATAAGCTTACAAACCGCAAACAGGAGATTGAGCTTATTAAAAAGATGCTCGATAAACGTGTAAAAGTGTGCGATGAGCTTAACGGTTTGCTTGAAAATCCGCTTGGCGCAACTGTGAAATTATCCGATTTATTGAAAAGAAACGAGATTAATTACCCACTTCTTTTTAAACTCTATCCAGATGAGCTTGCAGTGCCGTCCGCACAGACGTATGAGGTTGAAATACAGATTAAATATG
>CAYPXV010000057.1:0-10219 GCA_964414925.1 uncultured Clostridium sp.
ATTTTTTTACTGCTTTTTTTCGTCCGATATGCTATAATCAATTATCAACATTCCCAACGGAGGTTAAGTATGAGAGCGTACGAAAGATTTTTAAACTATGTTGTTGTGCATACCGCAAGCAGTGAAGAGTCCACTTCAGTGCCCACGACCGCAAGACAGTTCGACCTTGCGAACAAGCTGGTTGACGAACTTCGCTCATTGGGCGTCAAGGATGCGGTTGTTGATGACAAATGCTATGTTTATGCACATCTTCCCGCAACAGCGGGCTATGAATCTAAAGCTGCAATAGGTTTTATTGCACACATGGACACCGTTCCCGATTTCTCGGGTGAAAACGTTAAGCCGTGCTTAATCGAAAATTACGACGGCAATCCTATTAATTTAGGCACAAGCGGCAGGATTCTCGAAGCAAAGCAGTTCCCCCACTTGCCTAAGCTCAAAGGCAGAACGCTGATTGTAACGGACGGAACAACTGTTCTCGGCGGTGATGATAAGGCAGGTGTAGCAGAAATAGTTACTGCTGTGGAACGCATAATCAGCGAAAACATTCCTCACGGTCCTATTTCAATCGGCTTCACTCCCGACGAGGAAGTCGGTTCAGGTGCGGATAATTTCGACGTCAAACGCTTTGCCGCCGACTTTGCCTACACCGTTGACGGTGGTTGCGAAGGTGAAATAGAGTATGAAAATTTCAATGCAGTTGCGGCAAAAATAAGCATCAACGGTTTCAACGTACATCCCGGTGATGCGAAGAACAAGATGATCAATTCCCTTACGGTTGCAATGGAATTGAATGCAATGTTACCCAATCAAACCCCGTCCAACACCGAAAAATACGAAGGATTCTTCCATTTAACGGATTTAAACGGCAACGTTGAACATACCACCATGAGCTATATTATCAGGGATCACAGCAAGTCAATCATGCAGGCACGAAAAGAGACTATCATCCACGCCGTAAAGTACTTGAACGAAAAATACGGAGCAAACACCGTTGAGCTTGAAATGCATGACCAATATTGCAATATGCTTGAAAAGATCGAACCCTGTATGCATCTGATAGATAATGCGGCTGCTGCTGCCCGTGCGGTAGGACTTGAACCCATTATTCAACCCATCCGCGGCGGAACCGACGGCGCAAGGCTCAGCTTCATGGGTCTCCCCTGCCCCAATCTCGGCGTTGGCGGCTTTGCCTGCCACGGACCGTACGAACATGTCACCGTAGAAGGCATGGATAAGTGTACCGAAATAATCATCGAACTCGTAAAAACTTATTCGAAATTTGAAAAATAAAACTGTTGTGAAAGTGCCGAATGGTCGTAAAAAAGCTCTTTATCATATAAGTCTTTCCATATGGTAACCGACAGAGCAGTACGACGTAATCCGGCACAATCAAACAGAAGAATACGGCAGATAAACTCTTGCAAGGCACGGACAGAAGCAATTGTGAAATTAAACCGATTTATGATTGATACCGAGACTGCCTGAACATTTTTTGTTTGGGCAGCTCTTGTCCAATGGTTGAATTATCATTATTTTCGTGCTATACTTTATTTAGTTGAGAAAAAAATTGAGTTTGTATAAGAGGAAATCGAATGATACATTTAGTTGATGTAACCGAAGAAAACTGGCTTGATATTATTAAGCTTCAAGTTGACGAGAAGCAGCAAAAATATTTAGACCGTCCAACCGGTATCATTGCACGTGGATACATTTATCGCAATTGTAATGCCCGTGTATTTGGCATTATGGACGACACACAGATGATTGGTGTTGCATTAGTTCGAGATTTTACAGACGAACCGCTCAATTATGATTTACAACAGTTTATGATTGACCGCCAATTTCAGAACAAAGGCTACGGAACAGAGGCATTACGACAGATTTTGAATTTGCTAAAACAAGAAGGTCGTTTTGATGGCGTAGAGGTTTGCGTCAATCATGAAGATGCCTCGGCAATCCATGTTTATGAAAAGGTAGGTTTTATCGATAGTGGGTATATCGACGAAAACCTTCCGAATTATTTGAATCTAATTTATCATCTGCGGTAATGCTGATAAATTCCATCTTTTGCGCTGTTAAAAATCCTTTGAAAACGAGAGAGTACACTCTCATACTTTCCACTGATAATATATAGTGGAGCATCTTTTTTCATCAGTGCAGAAAAGCTATGTGGTCGAAAATGCTTCGTTACTTCGCTTTGCCATTATGGCTGCACCCCTCTTTGCGTTGCTGGAGCGATTAGCTTCTATGAACTTATCGTCAGCAAAGAGATTTAACGAACTGCTCTCCGTCAGCTAACTTACATACATATAAAAGACCGATTTATTACCATAATTACAAACCGAATTAACTGTTTTATCAACATTCATCTAATTGCACAAGCCGTTATTTACGACATGTTGTACATAACAAAATCCGCCAATCGGAAAACCCGATTGGCGGTGTTATTATTGTATGGTGTTATAAGTCAAACAATGATATTAGTCCTGGACGTAGGGCAGAAGTGCGACCTGACGAGCAGACTTGATAGCGGATGCGAGCTCTCTCTGATGACGAGCACAAACACCGCTCATGCGGCGAGGCATGATTTTTCCGCGTTCGGTGATGAACTTACGGAGTTTTGCAGCATCCTTATAGTCGATATACTCAGCCTTATCAACACAGAACTGACAGACTTTACGTCTTGACTTCTTGGGACGAGGCTTCATTTTGCGTTCTTCCATGTTTTACTCCTTTCGCAAACTTAGAACGGTAAATCGGAATCGGAAATCTCTTCAAATCCTGAGTTATCGCCATTGTCAAACGGATTTTGGTTTTGATTGTGCGAACCATTGTCCTGCCAACCGTTTCCGGACTGTTGATTTTGCGCATTACCCGCAAACCCGGGCTGTGGATAGCCTTGACGATACCCACCCTGATTGGACTGATAACCCTGAGCATTTTGATAGCCCTGACCCTGCTCTCTGGGAGAGAGGAACTCAATTTCCTCGGCTGTTACCTCGAGGGAAGCCCTTGCGACTCCGTCTTTGCCTTCATAAGCTCTGGCAGTGACTTCGCCGATAACGGAAACCTTTCTTCCTTTTGTGAGGAAACGGGCACAGTTTTCTCCAAGCTGTCTCCATGCAGTGACACGGAAATATTCGGTCTGACGTTCGCCGTTAGCATTGGCGAAACGACGGTTAACCGCAACATTCATTGTGCATACACTGATTCCTGTGGAAGTGGTTCTCAATTCGGGGTCGGATGTCAGATTACCGATAATAAAAAGTTTATTCATTGTGTGTCCTTTCTCAAGGTTTACGCATGATGACGGGCAACTTTATAGCGCATGATACGCTCGTCATTTTTAAGATTACGCTCCAGCTCAGCGGGAACTTCTGCGGGTGCGTTGAAAACAACGAGTACGTAGTAGCCTTCTGTCTTATAGTCGATAGCGTATGCTAAACGACGTTTACCCCATTCATCAACCTTTTCGATCTCACCGCCATTTGCTGCGATGATGCCGTTGAACTTTTCGATTACGGATGCGTTTTCTTCTTCGTTAAGTTCAGGCACGATGACGTACAGACTTTCGTACTTATTCATTAATTTCACCTCCTTGTGGTCTTATGGCCCTGCTCAAAGCAGAGCAAGTCGGTCGTTGGCATTATCAATTATAACACTTTTCTACGATAGATTCAAGTATTTTTCTTGCTTGACTGCAAATATATTAACTTTTGGATTTATTTGCGTTATAATCTTATTGAGAATCCGTTAGGGAGAATTAATTGGAGGTCTTATGGAATATGTCAGACTGGGAAAAACCGAATTGACCGTATCGAAGGTTGGATTCGGAGGTATACCCATTCAAAGAATAGACGCTGAAAAGTCAATTGAACTTATCGATACATTGATAGAACAGGGAATCAATTACATTGACACCGCCAGAGGATACACCGTAAGCGAAGAACTTATCGGTAATGCCATAATCGGTAAACGTGATAAATTTATCATTGCGACAAAAAGCATGGCACGTACTGCCGAAGCAATGGCGAAGGATATTGAAATCAGTTTAACAAACCTCAAGGTTGATTACATTGATTTATACCAGGTTCATAATCCGAGTATGGAACAGTTGGATACGGTTATTGCGTCGGGCGGAGCACTTGAATCTCTCATGCAAGCCAAGAAAGACGGCAAAATTCATCACATAGGATTAACGGCACATTCGCTTGAAGTATTTGAACGTGCATTGGAACTGGATTGGGTCGAAACGATTATGTTCCCCTATAATATCGTTGAGAATCAGTGTGAGAATTTACTTACCAAATGTTCCGAAAAGGATATAGGTTTTATTGCAATGAAGCCCATGGCAGGCGGTGCTATAGAGAATGCGGAAGTTGCACTCAGATACATCGCAAACAATCCAAAAGTTACCATCGCCATACCGGGAATGTACAGTCCGAATGAGGTTAGAATAAACGCCGCCGCAGGTCAGGACAGTTCTCCGCTTACCGAGGACGAATTGGCGGTAATTCAAAAGATTCGCAATGAATTATCCGGTAACTTCTGCCGCAGATGTAATTATTGCGCACCGTGCAGCGTAGGTATCAGTATTCCGAACGTATTCCTGTTTGCCGGATATCTCGAACGTTACGGACTTGAAGATTGGGCAAAAGGCAGATATTCAACGTTGCCTGTTAAAGCAAGTGCCTGCATAGAATGTGGCGAGTGCGAAAAGCGTTGTCCCTATAATCTGCCGATTAGACAGATGTTAAAGAAATGTGCCGAAGAATTCGGGGAATAAACAAATAGGTTAAGACAAAAGCTGTTATTGTAACGACCATCACAGTAACAGCTTTTGATTATGGTTTTAATTATGCGCTTATGATATTGTTCACCCATTTACGGCTCTTAACAAACAAATATCCTATTGCACACTTAATAAGTTCCGGGGTTTGGCAGATTGCGTAGACCGGCAAAATAGGCAAATTAGTACACTTTACAAGAATGTATGCCAGAGGCAGACAAACTATCCAAATAAAGCAGCTATCGAAAATCATTGTTATTTTCGTCTGACCGCCCGAACGCAGGGTAAAGTAACAAGCATGTGTAAAGGCATTAAACGGCATCATTACTGCGCATATCAGCAGGAAATCTTTGGCAAGCTCCTTGACTTCAACAGTTGTATTATAAAATTCGGGGATAAGTCCCGATACCGCAGCAAGGATACCGCCCAACAGGAAACAGCCCGTAACCGAAATTGCGATTATCTTCCTATCCGTATCTATCGCCTGCTCATATTTATTTGCCCCGAGCAAATTACCCACTATTATACCGATACTTGACCCTATGGACATGAATACGACATTAAAGAGGTTAGAAACAGTCGATGTTATATTGAGTGCAGATACTACTTCAAGACCTCTCAACGAGTAATTCTGCGTCAGCATTGTCATACCAAGTGACCACAGCAACTCGTTCAGAAGCAACGGTGTTCCTTTTACGGCTATGTCGGATACCAAATTCTTCGGAATTTCAAATGAGCTGAACAGATCCTTGAAGAATTTAAACTTATTCGTATGTGTATGTGACCATACTACAATTATTCCAAGCTCAACAAATCTTGAAATGACCGTAGCAATTGCCGCACCTTCCACGCCAAGCTCTGGAAATCCGAATTTACCGAATATCAGCAGATAATTAAATACAAGATTGACAAGCACGGCAGCACCCGAACCGATCATCGGGATTATTGTTTCCCCCGTTTCTTTTAAGGATATTGCATATGCCTGCGAAATTGCATACGGAATAAGCCCGATCAGCATAATATCAAGATAATTTATGCCCTCTTGAAGAGTTAATCCCAAATCGATATTACTTTCTCCCTCGTGCAAGAACAACTCGATAAGCGGACTTCCCCATGCGCTCAATATACCGATTCCTATTATCGTTATTACTACAACAAAATAAAGTTTGAACCGCATTACATAGCGCATACCGTCCGTATCATTTTTTCCGCTGAACTGTGCCCCGAATATACCTGCGCCGGATAATCCACCGAAAATAATAAGGTTAAGAACAAAGATAAGCTGGTTTGCAATTGCAACTCCGCTCATCTGCTCCGTTCCCAATTTACCCACCATCAGATTATCAAGTACGGCTACAAACTGCGTTATTCCGCTTTGCAGCATTATCGGCACGGCAATGGCGAACACCATCTTATAGAAATCTTTATTTCCTATAAACTTCTTTAACTTCATATTCCATCCAATCAATAAAGGACAACCATGTTGGCATGACTGTCCTTTAAACGGCTAATTAATTATTAATTTATAATTAGTTCTCTTTCTTTTTAAGAAGAATTGCGCCACCTGCGATTACAGATGCAATGCCCATACCGACAAGTGCGATGCTACCTGTTGCGGGAACGCCGGGTTCAACCGGAGCAACGGGTTCTTCGGGCTCTGCGGTAGGTTCTTCGGGTTCAGCCGTGGGTTCCTCGGGCTCTGCTGTGGGTTCTTCGGGTTCTGCGGTGGGATCTTCAGGTTCTGCTGTAGGATCTTCGGGAGTCTCATCATCAAGCCAATACCATGTTACGGAACCTTCTCCACCTACAGCACCGGAAAGCATCTCGATATAAGCTTCAAGGTTAGCCTCATCTGCTACAAACTTTACGAGATAGTCGGGAGTCTGACCACCCTGACCGGGATTGTAATCCTGATTTATATAAAGCTGGAACTCCGTGCAGGGGAATCCGGTTGTTTCGGCGCTGTCAATCTCAAGCTCTATTTCAAAGTAACCGTCCTCATTCATTGTGAGATCTGAGAAATAGTGGGGCTCAAACCAATCGTATTCGGACTGATAGAACGTTCTGTCAAGCTCGGCATATACGGGGAGCTTGATGAGAACAGTAAAGGTTGTACCGTTTGTCATGAAATAACGATCCATTATTTCATAGGGGTACTGTTCATGTCCCGTGACAAAGAACTCACGTGCGGGGTTTCCGACAACGATGAAATCCGTGGGACTTCCGCCTGCCTGTGCAACTGTGCCGAAGCATCCGATTGCCAGCAGAGCAACCAACATGATTGAAAACAATTTCTTCATTTTTCTCTGTTCCTTTCTGTTTCAGTACGTCTTCGTACTCATTGCTTTGATTATACTTTCTTTCGCAGAATTAGTCAATAGGAATATGGATTATATTATTCATTTATTTAGTTCTAAGCGAACTGCTTTTTCAGCCATTTCTCTTGTTATACTTGACAAAACGAATATGGTTTGATATCATTTGTCGAGGTAATAAACAAATACGCTTTTAGGAAAGGCAGATTGAATAGATATGAAAATGAGTCAGTTATTGGGGTTACGTTTTAAGGAAACGCCCGCTGATTGCCAAATAGCAAGTCAGATACTGATGTTGCGCGGCGGCTATATTAAGGGAGTAGGTAATGGAATCTACTCATTTTTCACGCCGACAAAACGTATAGCGCAGAAGGTAGAAGCTATACTTCGAGACGAGATGGACAGGCTTGGCGGGCAGGAGGTCATGCTTCCGGTTGCAATGCCTGCTGATTTATGGAAGGAATCGGGAAGATTTGAAAGTGTAGGCAGTGAACTTCTCCGTTTTAAAGACAGAGGCGGCAACGATATGATACTGGGTATGACACATGAAGAGGCAGCGGTACATCTTGCTCGCAACGTTGCCCAGTCTTACTCCGATTATCCGTTTATGATTTATCAAATTCAGACCAAATTCCGTGATGAGCCCAGAGCAAGAGGCGGACTTATTCGTGTACGTGAATTTACCATGAAGGACGCATACTCATTCCACACCTCACAACAGGATCTTGATGAATACTACATGCAATGCTACGATGCATATAATCGTATATATGCAAGATGCGGTATCCCCGAGGTATTTGCCGTTCAAGGGGACTCGGGCATGATGGGCGGAAAGGTTTCACACGAGTTTATGCTCCCGACGGAAATCGGCGAGGATACATTGGTAATCTGTGATGAATGTGATTATCGTTCCAATATGGAAGCAGCCGAATGTATAGTTTACAATGAAGCTACTCCCGATCAGGAATTGACGCTTGTACCAACACCCAACAGCAAGACCATAGAAGAAATATGCGAATTGCTCGGTGTTGAGCAAAAGCAAACCTGCAAAGCCGTATTGTATCGCAAAGAGACGGATAATCAGCTTGTTGTGGTATTTATTCGCGGTGATTTAGAAGTAAACGAAGTTAAGCTGAGAAACTACTTAAAGAGTGAAGTCAGACCCGAGGTTGCGGACGAATCCGAGGAGAGTGATGTCACTTACGGTTTTATAGGTGCATTGAATTTCAAAGCATCCGCACAGTTGGTATTTGACCGCTCGTTATGTGATGCGCATAACCTTGTATGTGGAGCTAATCAGGTAGGTTATCACTACACCGGTTTTACCCCTGCTCGTGATTTATCGGCGGAAACCGTTTATGTTGATGTTGCAAAGACATATGCCGGAGCAATCTGTCCTCATTGCGGCAAACACAGCATACGAACAACAAGAGGTATCGAAGTTGGAAACATCTTCCAGCTCGGTACTAAATACAGCGAAACAATGAACATGCGCTATTCCGATAAGAACGGAGAGATGCAAACTCCTATAATGGGATGCTACGGAATAGGTGTCGGCAGACTCATTGCCTCCGTATGTGAAGCACATAGGGATAATTATGGACCCATCTGGCCCATGTCAATTGCACCTTGGCAGGTTCATATTTGCGCACTGAGAAGTGACAATGAAGAAGTGAAGACTGTATCTAATCGCATTTATTCCGAACTCGAAGCAAACGGAATCGAAGTTCTGTTCGACGATCGTGCCGTCAGTGCCGGATTCATGTTCTCCGATGCTGACCTGCTCGGTATTCCCGTGCGTATTACGGTAAGTCCCAAAACCTGTGCACGCTCCGTAGTCGAAGTCTCCTTGCGTGACAAATCACTTAAACAGGACGTAGAGATCGACAACGCAGTGGAATTTGCCGTAGGTATGGTTAAAGATCTGTTGGCAAAATACACACACGAAGCAGTGTGCAAGAAATAAACCTAAAAAAAGTGATACTTTACTACAAGCTCAAGGCATACTCGAATTGAAACGGTATGCCTTGAGTTTTTCTATGACGGGCATGCCAATGCTATGTGGGTAAAATCCACTTAAAAGTAATTATCGACCAAATTATCGACCAAACCTAAAGTAACTTACAAGTTTCTCGTCGTCAGATGCGTAAGAGAAGAAGCAATAATAGAATTGATCATACGTGCTTTCAAATTAAAAGTTCCTATAGAAATCCACATTTAATTCAATAAAACAAATATTAATACTCGCTGAGATACTTCCAAAATAGGAGGTACACCTCATTGCCGAACGTCGTAATTCTCTGTACTATCATATTGCATTATGCTCAGGAGGAATTATGTTATGAGGAAAACTTATATGGCAATTATGAAAGAAGTTTTATATGAAGATTTGACTGCGTATATGATTAGAACGAAATGCACTATTGCAGCCCTTGCAACAATTCTGTGCATCGATACGAGGTCATGTGCTGATATTTGTCGTGGAAAGAGTACATTCAGTGCGTTATCTTTGATCAGATACCTGATCTATTGCTGTGATGATGTTGTTGCATTACTTGATGAAATGAAAAGAAGATTTGAAGAAGCAGACAAAGGCAACGAAAGTGATGTTGCTTGAGTATTGGGCGTAGGAATAAACAGGACCTCGCCATTTTAGGTGAGGCTTATTTGTGTGTATGCTAGATATGCATTATCACTTGGTAATGAGAGTCCACTACAGACTTGGCAGCAGGAACTGTTAACCGAAGGCAAGAGCGTCCATCGTGAGGTGGAGGCTAAAGAAAGTCGAATTGAGAAATGAAAAGTTTCCGATGGCAATACCTCGGTCTGATGAGCAAAAAAATATATAAGGCATGCCTGAAACGGACGAGTTCCCAATTCAAAACGAAGTTCGACATTGCTCGAATTTCAAGGTGTAAATGTATTAGAGATGCGAGATCACAGTACCAAGGAAAAACCTGGGACGGGTTGAACAATCACAAGCCTTTAGTAAACAGTTAAAGAACATCAAAACATAACGTTAATTAACCCGGTAAAAAGAATCAAATACCAACTTTTCCTGTTTTCTTATAATTCAGTCATTCTCTTCTGTTTCCTGATAGTCGTAATAAAC
>CAYPXV010000058.1:0-10163 GCA_964414925.1 uncultured Clostridium sp.
GGGCTTCGACCCCCCGGTGCCTTTCGGCATCACTGGTTTTCAAGACCAGCTCCATAAACCACTCGGACATCTCTCCCTGTCCTTACAACATTATTATGATACCAAACATTTAAATGAATGTCAAGCATTTTTTTATCTTTTTCAAATATATCATGTTTTAATTCCCACGGTAACTCATGATTTCATTTTGTTATAAGACACCCTCTCGAAATAAACCGCAAACGTTTACGATTTACTCCGAGAGGGAACGGCATTAAGCCACAAGATTTACCTATTATTTAGCGTATTCGGTTGCTCTGCTTTCACGAATAACGCTTACCTTGATTTGACCGGGGTATTCAAGTTCCGCTTCAATACGTTTTGCAACCTGTCTTGCGATAACGGTAATGTCCGCATCGGAAACGGTATTGGAGCTTACCATGATTCTGACCTCACGGCCTGCCTGAATCGCAAAGCTTCTTTCGACACCTTCAAAGGAATTAGCGATTTCCTCAAGTTTTTCAAGACGCTTGATGTAATTCTCGAGGCTCTCACGTCTTGCACCGGGGCGTGCTGCCGAAATAGCATCTGCCGCCTGAACGAGAACAGCTTCAACGGTATTGGGTTCGATGTCATTATGATGAGCAAGGATACAGTGAATAACTTGATTGTTTTCACGATACTTTTTAGCAATGTCCGCACCGATTTGGGTATGTGTACCCTCTACCTCATGATCAACCGCCTTACCTATATCATGAAGCAAACCGGCACGCTTTGCAAGCTGAACGTTTACGCCCAGCTCCGCCGCCATAAGACCCGCAAGCTGAGATACTTCGATAGAGTGTTGCAAAACATTCTGACCGTAGCTTGTGCGATAACGCATTCTGCCGAGAATCTTGACAAGTTCATGATGCAGTCCGTGTACACCTGCTTCGAATACGGCTCTTTCGCCCGCTTCACGGATCTGGTTATCCACCTCTTTACGAGCCTTTTCAACCATTTCCTCGATTCTGGCAGGATGGATTCTTCCGTCGAGAATGAGCTTTTCGAGTGCAATTCTCGCAATCTCACGGCGAACGGGATCAAAGCTTGAAAGGATGACGGCTTCGGGAGTATCATCGATAATAAGATTTACACCCGTTACGGTTTCAAGGGTTCTTATGTTTCTGCCCTCTCTACCTATGATACGTCCTTTCATTTCATCATTGGGAAGTTGAACCACCGAAACAGTTGCCTCCGCAACATTGTCCGCCGCACAGCGCTGAATAGCCATCGAGATGATGTTCACGGCACGTCTTTCGCCTTCAATGCGTGCTTTGCCTTCGATATCTCTGATTATCATCGCCGCATCGCGTCTGGCTTCGACTTCTGCTTCACTCAATACAATCTTCCTTGCTTCATCGGGTGTCAACGCCGCAATTCTTTCAAGTTCCGCACGCTGCTGTTCGTAAAGTTCATCAACGGATGCTTCCTTTGCATCGACAGCTTTAATGCGTTTGTTTAATGATTGTTCACGTTGTTCCAATGAATCTTGTTTCTTTTCCAAGGTTTCTTCACGTTGCTGTAATCTTCTTTCGGTACGCTGAAGTTCGCTTCTGCGCTCTTTCTCTTCGCGTTCCTGTTCGGTTTTAAGTCTTAACGCTTCTTCCCTTGCCTCGATTATGGTCTCTTTTTTAATAGTTTCCGCTTTTTTTACAGCATCTTCTATCATGGTCTTGACCGTCTGCTCGGCTTGGGCAACCTTTGACTCTGCATTCTTTACATCGTGTGTATGCGTCGTCACTGCGCCGACTATCGCCGCAATGATCGCTATAGCAATCACGATAACAATATTCCATATCAATGAATTAGTTATGAAAACCATACCATTATTAAAAAACACAGATTATTCCTCCATTTCTATAATAATATGCCTGCTTTTTCCCGTCAATCGGGTGACGGAGCTTTACCTTCGCCGACTCATTCGTCGATTAGGTATGGGCATTCCCTCTTATTATAATTTAAAGTTTACCTTTAGTCAAGTAGAGGCTTAACCCGAATTTCGAAAATACCATATACTACTCTATTTCGAACATCTCTCCGTCCTTTAAAATATAAATCCATTTCTCTCTGACCGGTAGACCTGTAATTTGAGATAATGCCTGTGCATACGCTTCAAGCTGAGGGGCGTATCTTTGAGGAATCGTTCTGCCTTCGGAATCGATTTTTACCGCCGTAGTCTTATAATCCAGTAGTATCCAAGCCCCTTTTTCGATAAAGCAGCAGTCAATCATACCCTGAATAAGTTCTCCCGTTTCCGAAAGGAGCGTAAACTCCTTCTCCCTTTCCACTCGTTCGGAAGAAATAATTCTCTGCCACAAACTTGACTCCGTAAGCCTAAGCACACCTTTTACATATATATTTTTAGCTTCGGTTTCCGATAAAATTCCTTTAGCTGTCAAGGCTGTTATCTGCTGTCCAATCGACCGCTGCGTATGCGCCGTCAACGGAAGATTGCGCAGCAAAAGATGCGTCACAGTGCCCTGTGCGGCTAAATCGAGTTTTACCTTTGTATCGGTACTCATAAAGGATGGTACAGCAGGACGGTATTCATAATCAAGCTGCATATATTCACTCACACTGCGTTTTGCCGGTAAATCGATATCGTCGGGAAAACGATATTCAAATTTATATTTTCGATTGGCAACGGTCGGGTCTGTACTCGATGCCTTCATTCCCCATTGGCGAAATTCCCTTTTATTCACTGAAACTTCGTTTGAAATGTCACGTCCTATATTTTTCTGCGGAATGACCCTGACCGTGAGCGATTGCTCCGTACTTCCCGTCTTAACACCTTTATCCGCATTTTTCATATTCAGTCCGAGCGGACAATAAGCTCCGAGCATCCAATCCAAATAGCATGAACCGTTCAATATTCTTTGTCTTGTGGCAGGTGTTGCCCATGCTTGGATTTTTTTGCGAATGGATTTACAAGCACCTATGAGATAAAGTTTTTCCCTTGCTCTTGTCATGCCGACGTACAGTATTCTCATTTCCTCCGCATTGAGCTTTGCATTTGTGCGCACTGTTATAGCACGCCTTATCAGCGGAATCTTGCCCCTTATTCCGAATCCTCGCAGACGAAGTCCTATTCCGAGTTCATTATCGAGTATCAAGGGACTTTGAAAATCACGCTGACTGAATTTTGAAGTTAATGCACAAAGAAAAACCACGGGAAACTCCAAGCCTTTGCTCTTATGAATACTCATTATTCTCACGGCATCGACTGCGGGTATTCCCTCTGAGCCGAGGGTGGTATTATCTCTCAAAGTATCGAGGAAAATTATAAAACCGTGAAGTCCTCCGACGTAGCGTGCTTCGTAAGCGGCAGCTCTCTGCACTAATTTTTCCAAATTAGCCTGCCTTACCGCTCCTCCGGGTAAAATTCCGACATAGGTGAAATAATCCGTCTCGTCAAGCAAGTGCCCGATAAGAGCTTCAAGCCCCTCCGTTACGGATTGTTCTTTCCATTTGTTTAACAGATTCAATATGCGCCTTGCCTTGTCCGAAAAGGATTTGTCGTCATTCGAGGCGGCAACAAGACGGTCAAGTAGGTTTTCACCGTCATAATCGATTTTCAGCCTTGCTATCTCCTCATCCGAAAACATACCGATAGGTGAACGCAAGATACTCATCATGGGTATATCCTGACGTTTGTTATCGATTATTCTCAGTAAATTAATGAACACCTGAACTTCTATCGCTTCGAAATATCCGTCGCTTAATTCTGCGCTGCACGGGATTCCGCAGCGTGTCAATACGTTTACCCAAACAAGAGCTTTGCCCGCAGTTTTTCGCATTAATACGGCAAAATCGGAATATGAGGGCTTGCGGATTTTTCCGATGGATTTATCGTAAACGGAGCCTTCCGCCATGAATTGACGAATTTTTTCAACGGCATACAACGCTTCCGCTTCCGTCAGCTCCAATTCCTCCTCATCGTCCTCATCTTCGGATTTTTCTTCATCGTCCGCATATTGTTTTTTTATTTCATCGGGGTCGATAAGTGTAAGCTCCGCACTTCCGACATCCGCATCGTTTCCGCCTATAAGCTCGTTACCGTCGGAATAGTCTATCTCGCCGACATCACCGAGCATGATTTTGGAAAAAAGTCTGTTGGTCGCATCCAATATG
The DNA here is from genome assembly GCA_964414925.1 of uncultured Clostridium sp. Taxonomy (GTDB): domain Bacteria; phylum Bacillota; class Clostridia; order Christensenellales; family CAG-138; genus PeH17. Next base: position 4,153 of record CAYPXV010000058.1, read on the forward strand.
GCACTTTTGCTTCTGAAGTTCGCATTAAGCTTTATCGCCGTGCCGTTTTCACCCGTATAGGACTTATATCTGTTTATAAAATTTTCAGGTTCTGCCTGACGAAATCTGTAGATACTCTGTTTTACATCGCCGACAAGAAATAGATTGTCATCTCTTGCCACGGCATTTATTATCGCATCCTGAATCGCACTTGTGTCCTGATACTCATCAACGAAGATGTAAGCGAATCTTTGCCTGTATTCCTCCGCTACTTCTTTATTTTTAAGTATTTTATAGCATAGTTGCTGCATATCGTCGAAATCAACCGCTCCTGCATCCTGTTTCAGCAAAGCATATTCGCCGATAAATTTCTTTACGAGTTTGCACATCAGAAGCATAGAGGGAGAGATTGCAGCGGAAAGTTGTTTTTCCTCCTTCATCGTCATAGGAAATTTATCTTGAAGTTTTTTTATATTTGCCTTGAGATATTTCCTGTACTGCGCAATTCGCTCCGGCATCTGCACGCCGGGTTTGTTTCTCGGCAGGGCGCAAAGTCTGAAATCGAGCAGAGCGTAATACATTTCATCATAATCATCAATACGTGCAAGAGAGATTAAGTCCTCCTCATCCCTATCAATCGCTTCGAAATAACGCTCGTTTATCTCCATGTCGGTTTCAAGCCATCTTTTGACCTTCAAAGCATCCTCAAGCATTGCTCCGATAGTTCTGTTTGCATCTTCGAGCATCTGCGCTGCGGCTTGTTCAAGTAGTTCACTTGCATTGTCGCACATCCTGTTAAGCCACCGTTCGGGTTCGGGCTTGGCAATGATGAATCTGTAAATTTTGGAAATGCTTTCGATAAGAGCCGTTTCCGAACCGAAAATATCGATAAGATGTTTAAAGCGATCGTTCGAATATTTTTCCGCCGTATCATACTCTTCTTCAAGAATCTTCTGCATAGCCTCTGCACGCATAAGTGCGGCTTCGGCTTCATCCGCAATACGGAATGAAGGGTCAACGCCGGCAAGATGCGGATTATGGCGCAGAACATCACCGCAAAAGCTGTGTATCGTTGAAATGCTTGCTCCGCCCAGTTCGCCCGCCGCATCAAATAGCCTTGCTTTTATCTCATCATCCGTTTGCGATTCCGCAATTTCCAGAAGTCTGCCTTCGATTCTCTGTTTCATCTCCGCAGCGGCGGCATTGGTGAATGTAACCACCAGCAGTTCACTTACAGATGTTCCGTTTGCTATAAGGCGTGCAATTCGTTCGGTCATTACCGCCGTCTTTCCCGCACCCGCAGCGGCGGAAACCAAGAGATTTCCCTGTAGTGTTATCGCTTTTTTCTGCTCATCAGTCCAAATCGGCATAAAAAATCCGTTCCTTGTTTTCGTTTTCGTTCATTTGAATTATATAACAAGGGTGAAGTGTTTGCAAGATGCTTATCCTCACCTGTTTTCATTTGCACAATTCGGGTAAATATACTGCATTTCCTCTTTACATTTAAGGCGTTTTAGTTATATAATTAACGTGTGCGCCCATCTGCTTAGCCTTTCTGTGCTTTTAAAGCTACGGGGCGAATCATGAAAACATATCAGGAGGAATCCAGATGGATAATCTTAAAAAAACTCCGCTGTTCGACAGACATGTTGAGCTTGGCGGCAAGATTGTAGATTTCGGCGGTTGGGCATTGCCCGTACAGTATCCCGCAGGCATTCTCGAAGAATGCAAAGCTGTTCGTCAGCGTGCCGGATTATTCGATGTATCCCATATGGGTGAAATCGACATTATCGGCAGCGGTGCTTATGATTATGTACAGAAGATGGTCACAAACGACGTAACCAGTATGACTCCCGGCAGATGCCGCTATGCCGTACTTTGCTATGAAAACGGCGGTGCTGTAGATGACGTACTTATCTACAAATATTCCGACGAACATTATATGTTCATCGTAAACGCCGGAAATACCGATAAAGATTTTGCATGGATGCAGGAACATGTTTTCGGTGATGTTCGTCTTGTCAACAACAGTGCAAAATGGGGTCAGCTTGCACTTCAGGGACCCAAGCATCAGCAGGTTTTGGATGCTGCGGGTTATGAGGGCGAACTTCCCATGAAGTATTATTCCTTCAACGATAAGATGACTGTTGCCGGAGTTCCCTGTCTTGTTTCCCGTACCGGCTACACCGGTGAGGACGGAATCGAACTTTACTGTGCGGCGGAGGACACCGTAAAACTTCACAGTGCGCTTTGCGAAGCAGGCAAATGCGTTGATATGCTTTGCTGCGGTTTAGGTGCAAGAGACACTCTGCGTTTTGAAGCCGGAATGCCTCTTTACGGACATGAGATGAACGAGAACGTCACTCCGGTAGAATGCGGTCTGGGCTTTGCAATCAAGCTTAACAAAGCAGACTTTATCGGTAAGGAAGCACTCACCAGACCTCAGAAGTCAAAGCGTATAGGTCTGAAGCTTGTCGGTAAGGGCGTTGCCCGTCCCGAAGCGGATGTTCTTGTAAACGGCGAACGTGTAGGCGTTGTTACCTCCGGTGGTCCCGCACCCGCAGTAGGCGGCAACTATGTAATGGCACTTGTAAATGCCGATGCAGACGAAAACGGCGTATGGACCGTTTCGGTAAGGGGCAGAAGCATCGATTGTGAATTTGCTCCTCTGCCCTTCTATAAGAGAGCATAAATGCTTTAAATATCGCAACAGCGGTAATTAAATAATATTTTTAAATGAATTTTCGGAGGTAAATATTATGGTTCCCAATGATCGTAAATACACTCGTGAGCATGACTGGATCATGATCGAAGACGGTATAGCAAAGCTCGGTATCACCGACCACGCACAGGATGCACTCGGTGACATCGTTTATGTTGAATTGCCCGCAGTAGGCGATGAGCTTACAATCGGCGATTGCTACACCACCGTTGAATCCGTTAAGGCTGCTTCACCCGTTTATACCCTTGTTGCAGGTGAGGTTGTCGAGGTTAACGAAGCTCTTGACGAAACACCCGAGCTTCTCAATCAGGCACCCTATGAGCAGTTCATCGCTGCTGTCAAGGTCACTGATATCAACGAAGCCGAACTTCTTTCAGCAGAAGAATACGAAGCACTCCTTCAGGAGGCAGAATAATTTAATCACTGCTCCCCGGGGATTTTCCCGGGGAGTATTGCTCTATCAAATCTGATTTAAGGAAATTAACAATGAAAAGCTATGTTCCCAATACCGTTAAAGAGCGTGAGGAAATGCTTAAGGCCATAGGTCTTGACAGCATGGATCAGCTCTTTGGCGACATTCCTGCGGATCTGAAGCTTGACCGTCTTCTCGATCTCCCCGCTCCCGTGAGCGAGATGGAGCTAAGGAACATCATCATGGGTTATGTTCTTCAAAACGACGAAGGCGCATTGCTTTTCAGAGGTGCGGGAATCTATCATCACTATATTCCGGCGCTCATTCCTCAGCTTGTTTCAAGAAGCGAATTTTACACCGCTTATACTCCCTACCAGGCTGAAATGAGTCAGGGAATGCTCCAGAGCATTTTCGAATGGCAGACCGTCATCTGCAATCTTACAGGATTGGAAGCATCGAATGCATCCGTTTACGACGGTGCTACGGCAGCGGCGGAAGCTATGATAATGCTTTCCAACATAAAGCGCAAGCATAAGGTGCTTTACAGTGCCGCACTCAACCCCGGAGTTATTCAGGTAATGAAAACCTATGCTCATTGCAGAAACATCGAGCTTGTCGAAGTTCCGGTAGGAAAAGACGGTTTAACCGACATGAATGCTCTTAACGAATCCCTTGCCGACAGTGCCGGATTTATCGCAGCACAGCCCAACTATTTCGGCTGCATTGAAAAGATGGACGAAATAGCAAATGCCGTTCACGAAGCTAAAGCACTGCTCGTCAGCTATACAAATCCGATAAGTCTCGGACTTATCAAGCGTCCCGGCGATTACGGTGCCGATATTGCAATCGGTGACACCCAGCCCATGGGTATTCCCATGTGTTTCGGCGGTCCTACCGCAGGCTTTATGGCAACCACCTCCAAGCTCATCAGAAACCTTCCCGGAAGAATTGTCGGTGAAACAACCGATGCCGAAGGCGGCAGAGTATTTGTTCTTACGCTCCAGGCAAGAGAACAACATATACGTCGTGAAAAAGCATCAAGCAACATCTGTTCAAATCAGATGCTTGCCGCCATCATGTCAACGATGTACGCCTGCACCATGGGTCCTTGCGGCATGAAGGAGATTGCGCAGCAAAATATTGCAAAAGCACATTATCTTGCAGCGGAACTTAACAAACTTCCCTACATGCATATGCGTTATACCGACACTCCGTTCTTCAACGAATTTGTTATGGATGTTGACCGTCCTGCCGAAGAAATCAACGAAGCACTCAAGACTTTGGGCATTGTAGGCGGACATATTCTGGAGGACGGCGGAATGCTCTGGTGTGCAACCGAGATGAATTCACGTCAGGATATTGATTTTCTTATCGAAATGCTTAAGGAGGTAGTTAAATGAGACAGTCCTATAAGCTGATTTTTGAACGCTCTCACGAGGGCAGACGTGCTTACGACCTGCCTGAGCTTGATGTACCTGCATTCGAGGATGCAATTCCCGAATCGATGCGTAACAACGACAAACTCGATTTGCCTGAACTGGGTGAAGTCGATGTTGTCCGTCATTTCACCAATCTTTCACGCCGCAACTTCGGTGTGGATAACGGTTTCTATCCTCTCGGCTCTTGCACGATGAAGTATAATCCCAAAATCAACGAGGAAGTTGCAACTCTGTTTGATGATATGCATCCCCTTCTTGACGAGGATATGGCTCAGGGCTCTCTGCGTCTTATGTATGACCTTGAAAGTTGCCTGTGTGAAATCTGCGGTATGGACGCTTTCACACTCCAGCCTGCTGCCGGTGCGCACGGCGAATTGACCGGACTTATGCACATTCGTGCATATCACGAAGCACGCAAGGATTTTGCCAGAACTACCATTATCGTTCCCGATGCGGCACATGGTACCAACCCCGCAAGTGCCGTCATGGCAGGATTTACCGTTAAGGAAATCAAGTCCGCTCCCGACGGCGGTGTTGACCTTGATGCACTGCGTGCGGCAGTAGGTCCCGATACTGCCGGTCTGATGCTTACAAATCCCTCCACACTCGGTCTTTTCGAGCGCAACATAAAGGAAATCGCAAACATCATTCACGAAGCGGGCGGTTTACTTTATTACGACGGTGCAAACCTTAACGCAATTATGGGCATAGTTCGTCCCGGCGACATGGGCTTTGACGTTGTACATCTTAATCTTCACAAGACATTCTCAACGCCTCATGGCGGCGGCGGTCCCGGCAGCGGTCCTGTCGGCGTTAAAAAGGAACTCATTCCCTATCTGCCCGTACCGGTTCTGCGTGACGTTGACGGCATGATAACCCTTGATTACGACCGTCCCGAGTCCATCGGCAAGGTAAAGAATTACTTCGGTAATTTCGGCGTTATGGTAAAGGCATATGCTTACATCCGTTCACTCGGTGCCGAGGGTCTGAAGGAAGCAAGCGAGAATGCGGTTCTCAATGCAAACTACATCATGAACGCTCTCAGGGGCACTTACGAAATTGCACATGACCGCATTTGTATGCACGAATGTGTAATAGCTCCCGGTGAACTGATGGATTACGGTATCCATACAACCGATATCGCCAAGGCATTGATTGACAGAGGTTATCATCCCCCGACCATCTACTTCCCGCTCATCGTTCATGAAGCAATGATGATTGAGCCTACCGAAAGCGAAAGCCGTGAAACCCTTGATGAATTTATCGAGGCAATGAAGGATATCGCTAAGGAAGCAAAGGAGAATCCCGATTCCATCCACGCTTGTCCTAAGACTACTCCCGTCGGAAGACCCGACGAAACCAAGGCGGCTCGAAATCCCGTGGTTCGCTACATTAATAAATAAAATCATAAAACTATAAACATATTGCCCCCGAAAGTCAAATACTCTCGGGGGCAATA
>CAYPXV010000059.1:0-10112 GCA_964414925.1 uncultured Clostridium sp.
CTACAGGGGGCTGAGGAGTTACGGGAACTTCGGTTTCGGGAGGAGTTACGCCGCCAACATTGATTGAACCGTTAATGGTAACGAAATCAATGGGAGTGGAGTTCTCCTGACCAACGGGCATATTGGAGAATTCGCTTACGCTGAGAGCGATTTCGTTTGCATCTGCTGCACCTGCAAGAACGGTGAAGTGGATGTAAACAACTGCGATGGGGTTGTCACCTGCGGGAGCAGGATTCTGGGGACAAGCCATACCGATACGGACCGAACCGGGAACAGAGGTGTAGTCAATGATGGTGAGAGCACCCTGAGCACCGGTAAGGAACTCGCCGTAATCAACACCGGTTACGCTGAGAGCGTCAGTGTTGTAGTCAACCTGCATATTGAGGATATGAGCATCACCCTCATAGTTATACAGTTCAACGGGAACAACGATTTCGTCGCCGATTTCAGCATTGTAGAGGTCTACATAGAAGCAAGCGACATCGGTGGGGATTTCGGGACGAGGAGTGGGATCTACGGGAGGAACATCGCCGCCGGAAACGTATTCAACAGCGTCGAGTTTTACAAGGAACATGTCGGTTACGTCATAGTGACGGAATGCAACCTTGATGTTCTGTCCTGCATATGCGCTGAGGTCAACGGTATGCTGTACATAAACATCACTTGTGGGTACAAAGTAACCGAGCTCATCGCTCCAGGTATTACCGCCGTCGGTAGAAACATAAACACCAACGGGATCGGAGGGCCAACTTGCATCCTGAGCTGCCATCCAGAAGCTGATGGAAGTACCCTGGAATTCGGGGGTAATTGCCCAGTTATCGGGATTGAGAGCACCGTAGTTATTGATGAAAGACTGGGAGTAGATGAGACCGGAACCTTCTTGTGCATCGAGTTCATCGTACATCCAATCCCAATTGAAGCCGTCACCATCCTGGTCAACAAAAGTCCAGCCTTCGCTTGCGGGATTCTCTTCGAAGTACCAGCCGTCATCACCGCCGGGTGCGGGAGGATTGGTGGGATCTTCGGGAGTGGGAGTGCTGGGACCGGGCTGACCGCCGCCGATTACTTCGAGGTCGGTCTGGTCATACTGACCGTTTGCGTCAATATGTACATAGAAGATATAGGTGTTACCTGCTTCGAATTCGAAGTCATCATAACGTCCGCCTACATCACCCTGCTCGGAAGCGATCCAGATACGGTCGCCGGGAGTGGGGTTGGTGATACACCAGTCATAGATACCTGCGGGAACTTCAATGGAAACTTCACCACCGCAAACGACATTGCCGGTATTGAGGTTGCCGTCTGCATTCTCGGGGATCTTATAATCGAAGCTCTCATAAACGCCTGTGGGAGCGTTACCGCTGCTGGTCAGAGGACCGGAAGTGGGGATAACTGTACCATAGAGGCTATGAGTGGAGTCGAGGAGCATCTGATAACCTGAACCATCGCCCCAAACATCATCAGCTCTGAGAGTGATGGTTGCGGTGGTAGCGTTGGGATCACGATATCTTGCAGTGATTGTGGTATCGGAATAGATGGGGGCATTGTTATAAGTCCAGCCGATGAATTCCATTCCCTCATGCTCGGGAGCGGTGGGGAAGTCTTCTTCATCGAGAACTGTGCCGCCTTCTACTGTGAGAGTGCCGAGAACATCGTTATTATAACCATCAACGAAGGTTACTTCGTAGTTGGGCATTTCGATGGGAGCAACGGGCATATCGTTAACGGTATAGAGACCGGTAACTTCAGCACCGGATCCGATATAGCCGCAGAAAGTAGCTGCACCGGTTTCGGGATTAAGAGCATAGAGACCGCTTTCGGCCTGGCTTACATACTGAGCCCAGAAGAGCTGATCAGTGTTGTGATCCCAAACCATGGACTGAACATACTGGAGTCTGAGACCGGTAGAACCGATAAGGGTGCAAACGCCGGTTTCGAGATCGATGTCATAGAGGCAGGAATCTTCGCCATAGGTAACGCCGTAAGCATTGCCTTCACCGTCGATAGCGAGAGTCATAATGGTATGATTTCCGCCGGTGAGGTCAGCAACCTTGGTGAGAGCACCGATAGCGAGGTTTACGGTATAGATACCGCGGGTTTCGCCGTCATCATTTACAGCGATTGCGTACATTTCGCCTTCAGCATGGTTATATGCCATTGCGATAACGCCGCGACCTGCGTCTGTACCGGGATAAACAACCTGATGAGTTTCGGCATCCATGATGTAGAATGAGAAGTCACCACTGTCATAGAGGAAGCCGTATACATTGCCACCTGCATAAGCAGCTGCGAATGTTGTTCTCATGTCACCGTTGTTAGTGATAACATCAGGAGTGCAATCCTGGAATTCGCCCCAGATTGCGGAAGCACCGTTGGGATCATAGCAGATGTATCCTTCGAGATTTACGATGGGAGCGGGTTCGGTAACATTGATGGTAGCAGTACCGGTGATACCGTTGGAAGTAGTAACGGTAACGGTTGTTGTGCCTTCAGCAACACCGAATACAACGCCGTTTTCGTCGATTGTTGCGATAGAAGTATTAGCGATTTCGAACGTAACGCTCTTGTCGTAAGCTTCTGCGGGGAGAACGGTGTACTGAAGAGTAGCACGGCGATTTCCCTGAACGGTGAGATCCTGAACTTCAACAGCGGTAGGAGCAACGGGCTGGCCTACATAAACGTTATCGAGCCAAGCATAGTCGCCTTCCTTATCGATGCTGCTGTCCTTCTTGTAGCTCCAGGTGAGCTCATGAGTACCTGCGGAGAGAGCGGTTGCATAGGTAGCAACAGACTCAACGCGGTTCCAATAAGCGACTCTGGTACCGTCTACATAGAATTCGAGACCATCCCACATATAATCGCCGGTTCCTTCGCCAAAGCTCATATAATCGAACTGGACGATATCACCTGCGACGGTGGTAACGGTGGTTGATACATTGGAAGTAGAGGACGCAACGTTTACGTTGGTACTTACTGCTGCATCACCATCGACTACCCAGGGATAAGTTCCCTCGGAAGTGAAGGTCAGAGTACCGCCTTCGATGTTCAGCGCCTCGTCGAGGTTTGCTGCATCAGCGGGCTGTACAGTGTCAGAAGAACCGGGCTTTGCCTGTGAAAGCGTGGGATCATCTGTCTCTGCAATGACGGGAATGGTAACCATAGAGAGTACCATTGCAATCGCCATCAGCATTGCAAGAAATTTCTTCATGCTTTTTGTTCCTTTCTATAATCAGTCTGTTCTTTGCATCGCAAAGGGTGCATCAAACAGCTTTTTGCGGTATTTACCGCTCAGTGCAGTTGTAAAAATATTTTGCACGCAAGTATTATACACGTTTTGTTTTTAAATGTCAACGTACTTACCGCCGTTTTTTCGTCTTTTTTAATATATTGATATTGTTACCGTGCTTTCGAGTTTAAATAAGTATACCTTATTCCTCACTTCTTTTTTGTTTTAATCGGATTTTTAATTTTTTCCGAAATGCAGCTCGGTTGAATAACGCTTTTGGGATGAAAACCGCACAAAAGAGTTCTGTTATTATGTACTATCGGTTAGTAGTTTCTAATTCGATAAGCAAAATGTGAAATCGGGCAGTTAATGATGGATAAAGTAGCATTTTATGACAAAAGAACTCATAAGATTTAAAATAATAGCGAAAAGGGGGAGGAAGAAAAAGGATGTTGGGAGCAGTGATAGCGGAATTATTTCGTTCGATACGGGCACTAATCGGGATGGTGGGGGCACGAAACGATTTTCCGCCGAGTTTAAGCAAAGCGGAGGAAGAGAAGTTGATAATGCGATTAAGTGAGGGGGACGAGGGAGCACGGAAGGAATTGATAGAGCGAAACTTGAGGCTTGTAGCGCACATAGCGAAGAAATATGTAACAAAGGAGAGGGACAGTGACGAGCTTATATCGATAGGAACGATAGGATTAATTAAAGCGATAAATACATTCAAGTCCGAAAGAGGGAGAAGTGTGGCGGCATATGCAGCAAGGTGCATAGAGAATGAGATGTTGATGTCGATACGGGGAGAGAAGAAGCAGCGGAACGAAGTTGGGTTAAGCGAACCGATAGGAACGGATAAGGAGGGAAACGAGATAACGCTTGCGGACATATTATCGGCGGAAGATGACGTATGTTTAACAGCGGAGCAGAGGGAAGAAAACAGGATTTTGTACAGGGCGGTACATGAAGCGTTAAGTGAAAGGGAGCGAACGGTAATAAGGATGAGATATGGACTTGGAAGCAGAGGATATGCGCAAAGGGAAGTAGGAGAGAAGCTTGGGATATCACGCTCATACGTATCAAGGATAGAAAAGAGAGCATTAAAGAAACTGAACAGTTACATGCTCGGGCAAGGGATTAGTGCGGAGGATTAAACGGCTTGACAGAACGAATAAAAGCTGATATAATCACGGATTGCAGAGGGTATAAGTCTTTTCACCCAAAGCGCAACTGAATACAAGCTATGTGATGTAATCGTTTGCTGTAAAGACCGAGGTAGGTCAGGCGACGACTCAAATGAACGAGGCAAAATGCCCACGCGACCGGCACTGTGAGTGTGAGAATGAACCGAATCGAGGAGAAACTCGAATGAACGAAAGTTCGCCATTGCGGAGAGACCGTGAGAAGGTAGGAGACATTCGCAACAGAGGAAACTTTGTTATAGCACAAGTCAGGATACTTGCATTACATAAAGCGAAAGCTTCGGGCGGTATCTCCGTAGAGCTTATTAATTTATATTGAAACGGCAATCATGAGCGGGGAAACCCGAGTCATGCTTGTTTTGGTATCTCCCGTGCTTTATTTAGGAAAAATGCACAGGAGGTATTTTTTATGAAGAAAAAGACGTTGGCGATAATAGTGGCGATAGTGATGCTGATAAGCACGATGCCGCTGAGCGCAATGACAACGCTTGACACAAGATCAAGCGTTGCGGAAGGCTCTGTATTCGGGGAATTAGAGAACCTTGCACAAATCAGTTACAGTCATAACGATGACTACACCGGAAACGACGGTGAAGAATTTATCGAAGACGGTGACGGAACAATCAAATCCAACAGCAGCGGTATGAGCTCATCAACGGTAACGATGAGGATAGAGTTTAACGAGGATGTACCGAGCATGATGTTGAGTTTTGAATACAAAGTCAGCAGTGAATCGCGCTACGACTATCTTTCGATAAACGAAAGCACCGACAAGAGTTTAAGCGGAGAGATAGACTGGACGGTTTACACACAGGAGATAAGCGGTGGAAGCGTTGTAACGCTCAGCTATAAAAAGGATTTCTCGGGTAATATAGGAAATGACTGCGTTTGGTTCAGGAATTTCACGGTATACACGCTTAACACCGTAACGTTTACAGGGCTTGACGAAGAAGCGGAATTAAGCGTTACAAATTCAGACGGTGAAACGGAGCAACCCACCGAAGAAAGAAACGTTTACCGTCTTTCAGGCGGAGAATACGACTACAGCGTTGTACGATTCGGTTACTTAACAATAAGCGGACAGATAGAAGTCAGCGAAGACATGGAAGTCACGCTTGAAGCGATGACGGAGCTGTCAAGGGGTGAAATCGTATTCAATGTAACTCCGAGCGAAGCGGTAGTTACCGTTACACATCCTCTCGGCGGAACATTTGACTCTGACGACAACAGATTTAATCTTCCTGTCGGAGAAGCATATACCTACACAGTACAGGCAGAGAACTTTATCACGGTAACGGGAAGTTTTGTTGCAAGTGAGAATTTGACCATAGAGGTAGAGTTAGTATATGCAGGCGAAGCATGGGACGGTACAAGTGTAACCGAACCCGAAAGTGACGGAGAGAATTATCTCATATCGAACGCCGCAGAATTCGAATGGTTTGCGCAGTACATAAATGCGGGAAATAATGAAGTAAACGCAATATTGACGAGCAACATCAATTTTAACAATAAAACGAGAACCGCATTCGGTATTTACAATTATTCCGACGATCAATCGGGATACAACGGAACAATAGACGGCAAGGGCTATACGGTAATAGGCATCACAGGTGAAAACGGACTGGCGGACTGTATCGGACCTAACGGTGTAATAAAGAATCTTGCGGTAGACGTAAACATAGCAAACTCGGCGAATATCGGCGGAATTGCGAATACGAGCAAAGGACTTATCGAGAACTGTATGTGCAGCGGACAGGTATCAACGAGTTCGAACTATTGCAGTTCAGCAGGTATAGTCGGTAGGGCTATGACGGGAAACACGGTTAGAGGCTGTGTAAACAGAGCAAGCATATCTAATACCACCAACAGCTACGCTTCAACATTGAGTTTGGGCGGAATTGTCGGTTACACATACGGAACGGTAGAAAACTGCTACAACGTAGGCGAATTAAGCACCAGAGTCGATAGACACAACAACACTGGTATCGGCGGAATAGCAGGACAGGCTCAGGCAACCGCAACGATAGCAAATGTTTACAATATTGCCACCGTTACAGGACCCGAGGCAGGCATAGGTGCAATAATCGGTATAGCCAAAGGAACAATATCGAACGCATACTGTCTTAGCGGAGCCGCACCGAAGGCTATAGCGACAATCAACGGCGGAGCATCGGTAGAATACGAAGTAATGACGAGAGAGCAGATGCTTGACTCGGCATTTGTATCGACACTCGGTGAATCGTTCCGTGCGGACAATGCCAATATAAACTCGGGATTCCCGATTTTGGCATGGCAAGCGAGTGACGAAGATCAGCCGAGCGATATGGAGCTTGCACTTGAGCATTACCCGGAGCTTATCAGGGATTTTGTAAACAAGGATCAGAGCGTTGACATGGATGCACTCATAAACGACGTACAGCTTCCCACACCGGGAGACCTTGTCGATGCGGGAATAATGACCGACCGTCCCAACCAGAAAGTTATAATGGAAAGCTTGAATGAAGAAGTATTCGAGTTATACGGTTATCACGGAATAGTTTACAGAGCCTTGCCGAACGGCGAAGCGGTAACGGTACAGTATCGAATCTCCATACAGGACAGGAACACCGAAGAAATACTGGCATCGAGGGTATTTGAATTAACCGTACTTCCCTTAACGGAGTCCGAATTGGAGCAAGCGGAAGCTGAAATGGCAGGAGCAGTCAGTGACGAACTTTACTGGAACGGTATTAAGGGTGACAACACCGATAAGGACAATGTCACGAGCAATCTCAGACCCTTTGCTGAACTGGTTATAAATTCCGAAGGCGAATATGAGTACATCAGAGGAACAATCAACATTACATTCGGAGGAATAGAGGTTGATGATTTACCCGGTTACAATCCGATGGGATTTCAGCCGTGGAGAACGTTCCGTTCAAGCAATAATTCCGTAATAAGCTGTGAGAATCTACTTGTTACAAGACCCGAATACGATACCGAAGTAACTATTGACAGCGTATTGACCTACAGTAAATATGCCAAATACTGGGAAAAATTCGGTTCCGACCCTGCATATGCAAGGTTTGAGCAATTTTACAAGCAACCCGTATCGGCAACCGTAACCGTCAAAGGTACGCTGGGGAGTGCGCCTGTAGAGGACATAAATGTAACGGTCATAATAAACGGACGCAACTTCAACGGATTCACCAATCCGAGCGAAGGATATTCTTTCACTTGTGCAGGAGACAGCGGTGCAAGCGTATGGGATGCAGTTTCGGCATATTTAACCGCAAGCAATTTCGACTATAGCGGAGACGGATATCAATTGGTATCACTCACGGATGGAAGCGGTGTCACACTGACAGCAGGCACTTACGGCGAAGCAAGCGGATGGTATTATTCGCTCAACGGTTCAATAGATGTACCTGCAATGGGCAATCAGGCTTTGTCAAACGGCGACGTTATAGAGTTGTTCTTTACGGATGATATTGAAGCGGAAGGCATAGTAACCTTATTGGGCGACGCAAACGGTGACGGAAGCGTAACCTCTGCTGATGCTGTACTTATCCTCCGCTGCGCAATGGGCATTGAACCGATAAGTGCAAAGGCACTTGCAAACGGAGATATTGACGGCGACGGAATGCTTAGTATTTCCGATTCGTTGATTATACTCAGAATGTCCATGGGCATTGACGGTCAAGTATCGGTAAAATAAAAAAAATGAACATTAGACCCGCTACCGGTTTTGGGCAGCGGGTTTAATTATTTACTCCGTTTTTCATCTGAACGTGAATATAGTTTTAATCTTCCTTTTTTACCGACAAGAGTTACGGCGCTGCATCTTTTCATTACAAGCAATGCCGTTTGCGCAACGGATAGCGGAATATGCGCACATTGCGCAAGCTCTTTTGAAGTAAAAGCATTTGGCAACGTATCGGGCAAGAAGTCCGAAAGAAATGATAACTGCGGCAAATAGACAGCCTTAACAAAATCAACGGGGATTCTGTCAAAGCGAACATAGCCTTTTCTGCCGACTTTACCGCCGACAAGTCTATACTCGTCCACATCAACAAGTAACAGCAACAGACGCAAATTAGGATGTCTGACGATATCTCCGAGCTTATACAGTTCCGCAAAGGTATCGAATACGCTGCCACGTTTGGGGCTTGTGTGCGGCGGAAACAATTCACCTGTTTTTTCATCCACCTTAATCAATCGTTTCTTTACGGGAACGGGATAAACGAGGGTGACGGTTTCACTCGGCAAAAAATCATTCAATTTATTTCTCAGATTATTAAACGCTTTAGTCTGTACTTCGAAAATCCCGTGTTCGTTTTTTACGTCGGCAATGAAGTTGTTGACTTTCACTTCATGATTTGACCTATCTTCTTCTATAAATAATTTACATGAAGCATGGAGAATTTTTTCGTTAAACGTACCTATTCCCTTGCTTTCGCCCAAAATAAGCCTTGCCTGTTCGCATGCGGTAATAAATCGCAGCCTTATTTCGCCGTCTGCGTATTCGCTCATCATCTGTTCCAGAACTCCTCATCGCTTATAAAGAAATCATCGGGGTATCCCATTGAACGTGACTTCGGAAAAACGAGGGACGCATCATCGATAATTCTTTTCGGATTAATTTCAAAAAGGGTTAATGCCGTGTCAAACGAAAACTGCGCACCGATTTTTTCAAAAGCAACGTAAAGTTCGGGTGTCCTTTTTATTGCACCGTGAGAATCGCTTGCAACGAACTGAACCGCCCCTTCGCTAATTAAATTAAATGCCGTATTCATGCTTTCCGCACCGAAATAACCCGTGACAGAGCCTGCATTTACCTGAAGCGACGCACCCATATCAACCCATCTGAATGCAGTTTCGATATTTCCCCTTAGAAAATGGTACCGTTCGGGATGAGCTATTATGGGGTGTACTCCCCTTTTTCTGAATGAACGGATTGCATAGTCAACAAACTCAACGTTCTCGTTAAAATCGCATTCGACCAAAAGATAGTGACTGTTTGCGAGGGTTAACAGTCTTCCGTCATCAAATATTTTAAAGACATTATCATTGAGAAATACCTCCATGCCTCTGTGCAAACGCACATCCGAATCCGTTCGTGCAATTCTATTTTCGAATTCGGAGAAACGTGATTCGAGAGTTCTTCCATTATAATTATCGTACACGCCGGGATAGCAATGCGGCGTTGCAATGATATCGGTTACTCCGTTCTCACCTGCAATTCTAAGCATTTCGGCAGAATCGATAACATCCTGCGCTCCATCGTCCACTCCGAATAAAATATGGCTGTGTATATCTATCAAAACTGTGCCCAATCCTTTTGTTAGTTCAATTCATTCGTAAAAAATTTGCTTCAAAGCAAAACAAACGTTTAAATACGTCTGTTTGACTTTTTATTTTTTGCAGTTCTTTTCTGTTTATAATGATTATACCACCCTATTTATTCATATGCAACAAAAGTTTTTCGGTTGTCTTAAAAATATATCGATTTTTATAGAAAAAACCTCTTGACAAATAGGGGGAGATGGGTTATACTTATGAAGCTGTTTGAGACAGCAAGGTTGTGGAAGCATAGCTCAGCTGGGAGAGCATCCGCCTTACAAGCAGAGGGTCATAGGTTCGAGCCCTATTGTTTTAATAACGCGGTCCGGTAGTTCAGTTGGTTAGAATGCCAGCCTGTCACG
>CAYPXV010000060.1:0-9901 GCA_964414925.1 uncultured Clostridium sp.
AAAATCTGTAATCTCGGGGTTGATAATCTTTTCAACGGAAGTCTTGAGTAGTTCTAACCCCATGAGTAGTATCGCAATTGAAACAGTGAAACCTGCAATGTACTCTATTCGCCCGTGACCGAAAGGATGCTTGGTGTCGGGCTTCTGTTTCGATAATTTGAAACCGAGCAAGGTGATTATAGAGCTTGCGGCATCTGCCAGGTTGTTGAATGAATCGGCAGTGACGGCTACCGACTTTGCTATCAAACCGGCATAGAATTTACCGATAAACAACAGGACGTTTAAGAAAATACCGAATCCGCCGCATAGTTCTCCGTACTGTATGCGAACGGTCGAAGATTCATAATCCTTGTGATCCCTAATGAAAAGTTTAGCCAGTAAATTAATCATTACTCATCATCTCATCAATACAATTTAATATCTTCTGCGTTCCGTTGAGTGTCTTATCGTTCATCATGCGGGCGATAAACTTATCCCTGTTGGCGTAAAGCTCCCTAATATCCTTGACAAGTCTTTCGGGGGTAACTTCACTTTGGTCAAGCACCATGGAGTAACCTTTCTTTTCCGCATAGGCTGCGTTAAGAAGTTGGTCGCCCCTGCTTGCCTGTTTAGGCAGCGGAATAAACAGTGCGGGTTTGTTTAACGCTAAAAACTCAAACAGA
This sequence comes from uncultured Clostridium sp., assembly GCA_964414925.1. Classification (GTDB taxonomy): domain Bacteria; phylum Bacillota; class Clostridia; order Christensenellales; family CAG-138; genus PeH17. The sequence goes on from CAYPXV010000060.1 coordinate 663, forward strand.
GCATTTGCGCCGGAACGACTTACTACCAAAGTGGTTGCGGCAATAACATCAGCCAATTCTTTGCCGATATATTCATATTGGCGGTAGCCGTTGACGCTTATGCTATCGTCAACTTTTCCTTTTCCGCAAAGATGAACAATGTCAAATTCATTGCAAAGTTTCGAGAGGGATACCCTTATCGCATCATTAAGTGCCGCTGCACCGAGACTTCCGCCCATAACAAGTATTATAGGCTTTGAACCGTCAAAATTCAAAAAGCTATAGCCTCTGTCACGTTTGCCCGTAAATAGCTCACTTCGTATGGGAGTGCCGGTATGAATCCCCTTGGCACCGGTGTATTTAAGTGTATCTTCAAAGGTGACAAGAATCTTATCGGCATACTTTGATGCTATTTTATTTGCAAGTCCCGGTGTAAAGTCGGATTCGTGGCATATGATAGGGCAATGCCCCTTTGCCGCCATAACAACGGGTACACTGACAAAACCGCCCTTGGAAAAAACAAGGTCGGGCTTCAATTCTGCAATTAATTGTTTAGCTTGCGATATTCCCTTTATAACCTTGAAGGCATCGGTGAAGTTTTTCAGCGAAAAATAGCGTCGTAACTTTCCGGCTTCAATGCTGTGAAATTCAACGTTCGGTTGTTCGAAAATAAGCGTTTTCTCAATTCCGTCTTCAAGTCCAACATAGTGGAGTTCATATCCTCTTTCAAGCAAAAGAGGAAACAGTGCTATGTTCGGAGTTACATGCCCTGCCGAGCCGCCTCCGGTTAAAAGAATTTTTTTACCCATGTAATACTCCTATGCGTAATGATTCTTTTTTATTTCTACCCCATTATATCAGATTGACAATAAAAAGCAAGCATACGATAATGAAAATGTATTTGCGTGATTTATTTGTATCTGACTTAAAAACGGTACTCGGCTTTCACCGAATACCGTTTGTTGTACTTTTTATGCGTTTACAGAAGATTAAGTGCCATACGCATGATGATATTTGCGTCTGCTGCGGAAACGCTGCCATCACCGTTTACGTCTGCTGCGGGTACGGGTTCCATGAGGGAAACTGCCATACGCATTGCAAGGTTAGCATCTGCTGCGTTAACAACGCCGTCACCGTTTACGTCACCGAGCAAAGTGGGAGCTGAGGTTTCTCCGTCATATGCAACATTGGCGATGAAAACTCTGTCATCACCCTGACTCTGACTTGCATCCTTAATGTATTTCCATTCAAATACATAGACGCCGTCCTCGTCTGCGGTGAAGCTGTAGCTTTCCCAACTGTTATTTGTACCGGAAATTTTGAAGATCTCCTCGCCGTTAATGGTGAATTTGCAATAGTCCTTTTCGGGCTGACTGCTTACGAGATAATCAAAGCTTATGGTCTCTCCGGCTTCCATGTTGATTGCAAGATTCAACTGGGAGGTACTGCTGAGCTTGTGGTAATTGCCGGAACGAACGCAACGGATACCGTCCTTTTCTGCTGTTTCAAAAGCATAATCGCCGGTGGTTCCGAATACAAGGTTAGTTCCTTCGGCATTTGCTGCGCTGAGGTCATAGGGAGCATCAACGCTGACATGAATCGTGTGTGTGTAAACGATGTTACCGTCTACTATGATGTTACAGGTTGCATCCGCTTCACCTGCACCGGTAGCAACCAATGTGCCCTTTGCTTTGCTACCCTTGTAGAAAGTAACAACGTCGGGATTGGTTGATACCCACTCTGCTTCGAACTGGTTCGCATTTGAAGGTTCACGGTCATAATGAACGGCAAACTGCTCGCCGACAGACATGGAAATGGTATCCGTGCTTATCGAAATGCTTTCAAGAGCAATGGGATCGAGTTCGCCGTAAATGGTGTACTGAGATACTACAAGCTGATCTGCATCGGGATTTGCGGGGTAGGGATCATCAGCGGAAACAACGATGGGATATGCATCGCCGTAGGGATCGGGTACGCCGTATTCATCTTTCATTGCGGCGATTGAATCCGCAACGGTTTCACCCTCTTTCATGTGATTCCAGAATACGGTTTCGTACATGTAATCACCGATGAAGGTTACGCTCTGGGAATAACCGTAAACAACTTCAACGCCTGCACGGAGGAATGCTTCGGCGGTAACACCGTTACCGCTCTTCTTCATGCCTTCACAAATAGCCATCCATACGATGGAATTGGATGCGGGTTGGGAAATATGGTTCTCTATATAACGACCGTCAATATATGCCTCGCTGCCGGCACGAATAGCCCAACCGTTGGTGTAATCCTCGGTTGTAATACCTACATTGGTGGTGAGACAGAGATAGGAAGAACCGCCAACCGCAACACCGTGACTATCATAGAAAATAACGCCCTTGCCAACAAAATTCTCGGCAATTGCGGGGCCTGTTGCATCATGACCTTCTAAAATGACAAGATTGCCACCTGTTGCTGACGCTACGCTCGTAGCTTCGTTGCGATACTGATCGGTGAAACTGTCATCATAACCGCCGTAATAAGGACCCACAAGAAAAATATCGGCTGCGCTTGCATCACGAGTTCCTTCACCGGGGATAACGGTGGTCTTACCTTCGACTTTTACATCGGAGTCAAGCTCATTGCGGAGTTTATAATCATAATAATTGTACATTCCGTCAACTGTAAAGAAGAAACCGTCTTCGCTTACATCGGAAATACTGTCTGCATCAACGAGCATACTGTTAAGTGCTGCGTTGAAAACAGAGTTGATAACATCGGATTTTGCTGAATTTGCCGTCATGGCATTTGCTTCGGCAGCTTCGAGCTTTGCCCATACTCTGTCAAGCTTACCGATTAATTCGGTTTCATTGACAAGTTCTGCTGTATTTTCCGCAATGCTCATCATGGGAATGATGGCAACGAGCATAATAACTGCTATGATTGCGGAAAGAATTCTGCGTTTGTTCATTGAAAATTCTCCAATTCTTTTTCTACGGCATAACATACCGCCTGTGTATTTTACCATTTAAGCGGGACTTGTCAAGTGTATTAATTGTCAATTCCGATTAATATCTCAATTTTATTCAGTGTCCCATTGACATTTTTTTAGAATTGGTCTATCATTATCTCATAAAGATTTTGTTCATTTTCGGAGGTTGATTTGAACAACGGCGTTTCTTTTAAAAAACTATTGATATCCCTTTTGCTTGCAGCTCTTATCTGCTTTGCAGGATTTTTTGCTCCCGAGGATTTCTTTTGGGGAATGATTTTGGTTGCTTTTCTGTACCTTTCCTGGGGCAAAACCTATGCATTTATTGCTTCGTTTTTGATTGTTGCTTCGCTTGTTGCCGCTTGGCTGTCGAATGTAATTACAGGCGGCATAGTCTACCTTTGCGTATTTATTTTAAGTACGCTCATCTTAATTCTTGCAATTAAGCGTCGTATTCCTTACAGAAAGATTGCCTGCGCTATTGCGCTGATTGTTGCCGCCGCTATTTATTCATCGGTTTGTTTGCCGTATGTGCTTGAGGGACAGAGTGCTTATGCAGGTGTGAGTGAATACTTGAGAACATTAGATGAATTTGTCAATACTTATTTGGGTGACACGGAATCCTATTACGGCTACCTTGCCGAATACATAGATGTTCTTCTTTACCCGATTATAATCATCGTATCGGAGGCTCTGGCTTTTATCGCCGTCTTTGTTACCGCCCGACTTTCACTTAAAGCGAAAGCGGATATACGTCAAATGGCTAAATTTGCGGATTTCGAATTGCCTTCAAGTTTGAAAATAGGTATACCGGTTTTAGCCGGCACTTGTCTTATATTGGAGCTTGTCGGATTTTACGCAACGGATGTTGTTATCGGTACCGTAGCGGCTCTTATTGCACCCTTGCTTTTTGTGCAGGGGATAAGTACAGCCTCCTTTGTGTTTACATCGGGCTATAAACCCATGCGTGCCAAACCCCGTGCGTCAAGGAACTTTGCCACGATTTTGCTTGTGATTTCGGCTTTATTCATACCTATGCTCTTTGTTACATTGGGCATTTTCGAGCTTTATGCAAGACGCAGACCTAAAATGCGTAAAATCAATCTGCTGATTTCCGATGCATTTGAAGATGCGGTAAAGAACGATAAGGACGTGGTTAAGGTTGACTTCGGTGACGGACGCGGTCCGCAGATAATAGCTATTAGAAAAAGAAGAAATGATGAAGAAGTGTTCTTTGATGGTAAAAATGAAAAAGTCGAAGAAGACACTCAATCGGATAATGATAATAAAACGGATAACGACGGAAATGATTCCGACAGTCAGGAGGATAGCAAATGAAGATAATGCTTAAAAAAGATGTTCACGGAACAGGTAAAGCCGGAGATATAGTTAATGTCAGTGACGGGTATGCCAATAACTATTTGATTCCCAAGGGATTGGCGGTTTCGGCAGATGCTCAAACCGTGAACGCTGCTAATATTCGTAAGGAAGCAGCCAAGCACAGGGTTGAGGTGCAGAGAAAAAATGCTCGTGCTTTAGCTAATGAAATGCAGTTATACAGCGTTAAGGTTTATGCAAAATGCGGAGATAACGGCAGATTGTTCGGTGCGGTTACGGGCAAGGAAATAGCGGAAGCTCTTAAACAGCAATACGATATTTCACTCGATAAAAAGAAGATTCGTATCAGCGAACCCATAAAGGCTTTGGGCATTTATACGGTGTCTGCGCATATGTTTGAGCAAACCGACGCAAAATTCAAACTGGAAGTTCTGCCTTTGTCCGAATAAAAGGGAAAACTGATCCATGGAAGAAAACGAAAAGCAAATACCACATAATATAGATGCCGAAAAATCGGTTTTAGGTAGCGTTCTTATATCTGCAGAGGCTGCGGAAAAGGCAATGGAAGCACTTAAAGCGGAGGACTTCTATAAAATTGCACATAGGGATGTTTTTTCCGCAATACAAAAACTTTACGATACGGGAAAGTTGATAGATGTTACTTCCGTTGCGGATACGCTTGACAGGATGGGTAAGAAGGACTCGTCGGGCGGTTTTGCTTACCTTACCGAGCTTGCCCTTTTTACTCCGAGTTCAGCCAATATTTCTTACTATATCGGCGTGGTCGAAAACTATTCGGTCAGACGAAAACTGCTGACAATCAGTGCCGAAATAGCAAAGGATGCCCTTGAAAATTCAAAAGAGACAAGTGAAATTCTCGAAAGTTCCGAACGCAAGATATATAACCTTGCAATGAGAAAGGTATCCGATTCCGTTGAAAAAATTGACCCCATCTATTCACGTGTCTATGATCAGATCGGTGAAACCATGCGCCTTAACGGCAAGCGTACAGGCATAGCAACGGGTCTTGCCGACTTGGATGAATTGACATCGGGACTTCAAAAGAGCGACCTCGTTGTTATAGCAGGTCGTCCCGCAACGGGTAAAACGGCATTTGCACTGAACATAGCCGCTCACGCTGCGATTAAAGAGAATGCAAACGTCATGATTTTCAGCCTTGAAATGAGCAAAGAACAGCTTGTTATGCGTATAATGGCTACCGAGAATGAAATCCCGCTACAAAGTATTCGCACGGCGGAGCTTGAAAATCAGCAGATTTTGAAAATTGCCGACGGATTCAACACTATAGGCAGTGCTTCGATTTTTATCGACGATACACCCGGTGCTTCAGTTGCCGAAATACGTTCAAAATGCAGACGTCAAAAGGCAATGCATGGGCTTGACATAGTTGTTATCGACTATTTACAGCTTATGCAGGCAACCGGCAAGCGTGATTCGCGTGTCCTCGAAATTGCCGACATCACAAGAGGACTTAAAATATTGGCTAAAGAACTTCAAGTTACCATTCTGCTTTTGGCACAGCTCTCAAGAGCCCCCGAAATCAGAAAAGATCATATGCCGATAATGAGTGACCTTCGTGAAAGCGGTTCAATCGAGCAGGATGCGGATATCATTATGATGCTCTATAGACCCGCAACGTATCCCGAAACCGAGGAAGCATTGAATGACGATAATACTTCGTATATTAATGTTGTAAAACATAGAAACGGTGCAACGGCAAAACTCAAAGTAATGTGGGTGCCCGAGCTGACTAAATATGTAAGCATAACAGAGGAGTTTGAGTGATTATGAAACTTGTTAAGAAGATTGCCGCTATAGGTATGGCGGCTGTTATGGCAGTCGGAATGCTTTTCTCGATAAATGCAGAAAAAACACCCGAAAGAACCGTCAATTCATCGTGGGATTTTGAAACCCGAGAGGATTTTGACGAATGGGATTTGATTGATAATGATGGCGATGGACTTAACTGGCAATGGGTTCATGATTCGGAGGATGCAGAGTGGTGGCTCAGTGCATATAGCGGAGAAGGTGCAGCATATTCGGTGAGCTTTGTCTATAACGATTCAGGTTACGGCGGACATCAGATTGACCCCGATAATCTCATGGTTTCACCCGAAATTACAGGTGCAACTTATGTTTCTTTCTGGATGCGTGCCGATGATATTTACGAATATTATGATGATGATCCGGTGGGAGTTTACATTATAGACGAAAACGGTAATTCCGAAATGATGGCTTGCTATACCACATGGTATGAATGGGAACAGCATATAGTTGATATCTCAGCGTACAGAAATCAAAACATTCGTATAGCTTTGCGCCATTTCAATACCACCGATATGGGCTTTGCCGTAATACTCGATTTGGTTGAAACCGATGGGGTACGCACGGATTCCACCGCCTATGAAATGGGCGATGTGGATATGAACGGTGTGATTAATGCTTCCGATGCCATGCTTGCACTCCGTTGTGCCATGGGTCTTACATCGCTTTCGCAACAACAGATTACCCTTGCCGATGTTGACGAAAACGGCTACATCGATTTTACGGACGGAATGTTGATCATGCGTCTTGCCATGGGGTTGTAAAAATGTAGTTGTTGCACTCAACTTTTAAGTGCAAGTAATTATCTTATAAATAAAAGCAATTGCAATGTACAGGGCGGCATAGTGTAATTGTTTGCGAACATAAAACTATAATGGAATGGGGTGTGAATGAGATAAATATTATAAGCTTGTTTAGTGGGTGTGGTGGTCTTGATCTTGGATTTGAAAAAGCGGGATTTACTGTGCCTGTAGCAAACGAATACGATCCTACAATATTTGAAACCTTCAAAGTAAATCATCCATATACTCATCTCATTGAAAGCGACATTAGGAAAGTCACGAAAGAAGACATTACTCCGTTTCTTTCCGGAGAAATCGATGGAATTATTGGAGGTCCTCCTTGCCAGTCATGGTCGGAGGCAGGTTCTTTGAAAGGAATTGAAGACGTACGAGGACAACTTTTCTTCGACTATATTCGCATTCTTGAAGATTTTAAACCGAAGTTTTTTTTGGCTGAAAACGTGAGCGGAATGTTAGCTAATAGACACAGCGAAGCGGTTCAAAATATTATCAGACTTTTTGAGGACGCTGGCTATGATGTTTCCCTAACGATGGTAAATGCAAAAGATTACGGCGTTGCAGAGGAGAGAAAGCGTGTTTTTTATATCGGTTTCAGAAAAGATTTGAATATTGATTTTGTCTTTCCTAAAGGTTCGACCGAAGACGACGATAAGAAAATTACTTTGCGTGATATTATTTGGGATTTACAGGAAACGGCTGTTCCTGCCGGTCCGAAGAATCAGCATAATCCGGCAGCTATTAATAACAACGAATACTTTACCGGTGACTATTCTCCGATCTTTATGAGTCGTAACAGGGTAAAATGTTGGGACGAGCAGGCTTTTACAGTTCAAGCATCAGGTCGCCAATGCCAACTTCATCCACAAGCTCCCAAGATGAAGAAATTCGGAAAAGATGATTGCCGATTTGTTGAAGGTATGGAAGATTTGTACCGTAGAATGACAATTAGAGAAATTGCAAGAGTACAGGGATTCCCGGATGATTTTAAGTTTATTTATAAAGAAACAAATAATGCTTATAAAATGATTGGCAATGCAGTTCCTGTTAATCTTGCTTATGAGATAGCAGTGGCAATCAAACTTTTCTTAGAGGGAAAAGGAAATGAAGTTGTAGGTATTGATGCAGGGGTGAAAAATAAATGAGTACCAATAGCAATGACCAAGGTAGAGCATATGAGTATGCATGGATAAATACCTTGTATAAGGCACTATGCGAAATCAGAGACACACGAATTGTAGAGAATTCCAGCCTTGATGCCAACAAGAGAGCATGGATGTTAATAAGCAATGAAATGTAGGAATTGTTTGAAATATCTGCGGAATCGGCTGTCGATACAATTCTTGAATTAGAACCGCTGATGAGCGAAAATGACGGCAGTGAGTTACTCCTTGAATTTCAGCAGGACGGAGCCGGAACAAAGGGTGATGTTAGGGACATTGTTGTTAGGCGAGATGATATTCATTGGGAAATCGGATTGAGTATAAAACACAACCACGAAGCTGTTAAGCATTGCCGCCTAAGTCATGGTCTTGATTTTGGGAATGAGTGGTTCGGTATTCCTTGCAGTAGGGATTACTGGGATGCAGTCATGCCTATTTTCGATAGATTGAAAGACGAAAAGAGCAAAGGCAAAAAGTGGTCGGAGATTGATAATAAAGAAAAAACAGTGTACATTCCATTGCTGCAAGCCTTTATTGATGAGGTACGTCGAGCATATGCAACCGATACTGATGTTCCAAAGAAGATGGTTGAATATTTAGTTGGAACAAGTGACTATTATAAAGTCGTTAGCCGTGATGAAAGTCGGTTGACTATCATTCATACTTTCAATATTCATGGAACCATGAATAAACGGAGCAAAGTCAAAGTATCTACGATCGCAGTTCCTGTTGTCCGGCTTCCAACGGAGCTTGTTGCCTTGAAGTTCAAAAACGGCAGCAACAACACTGTTGAAATGTACTTGAACAATGGGTGGCAGTTGAGTTTCAGAATTCACAATGCAAGCACGATAGTCGAGCCAAGTCTCAAATTTGATGTACAGTTTCTTGGCATGCCTGTGTCGATTCTCAATATCGAATGTAGGTGGAAATAAAATCTGGTTTCCTCTGATATGCATCGTTACGGAAAAATGGATTTTACTCTTTATAAGTAAAAAGAGAGTAGACAAACGAACAAGGATAATTACACTTTTTATTGAATAAAACATTTAATAGTTTCCGGGCGAGATGATACATACAGCATAATATTAGAAATTTTTTCTGAAGTAAAAACCGTTTGCTGATCATGCATCTTGTCATGGGGTTGTAATT
>CAYPXV010000061.1:0-9585 GCA_964414925.1 uncultured Clostridium sp.
AAAACAGGGAAAATTACGGTAAAAAGGGAATTGTTAACAAAAAGTTCATAATTTTAAAAAATGGGAAAAGAAAAAAACTGCCGCAAAAGATGATTCAGGCTGAATAATCCTTTGCAGCAGAGTCTTTATATCAACAGGAAAAATTATTTGGAATAGTCATAGAAACCTTTGCCGGTTTTTTTACCGAGCAGACTCGCACGAACCATCTTTCTGAGCAAGGGGCAAGCACGGAATTTGCTGTCGTGGGTTTCATTGAACATGGTATCCATGATGGCAAGGCAGACATCCAGACCTATAAGGTCGCCCAGAGCGAGAGGACCCATGGGGTGATTTGCGCCGAGCTTCATAGCGGTGTCAACATCCTCAATGCTTGCAACACCGTCCTGAACGATAAAGCATGCTTCATTTATCATGGGGATGAGGATACGGTTTACAACGAAGCCGGGGCATTCGCTAACCTCTACAGGCTGTTTATCCATTGCGACAGACAATTCACGAATGGTGTTAAAGGTTTCATCGGATGTATTCATGCCGCGGATAAGCTCAATAAGCTTCATAACGGTAGCGGGGTTAAAGAAATGCATACCGATGAATCTGTCGGGACGATTGGTGAATGAAGCAAGCTCGGTGATGGAGATGGAGCTTGTGTTTGAAGCGATAATCGTTTCGGGGGGACAAATAGCATCGACCTTTTCATAGATTTCACGCTTTACATTTGCATCTTCGGCAACAGCTTCGATTACAAGTTCTGCCTCGGGAAGTCTGTCAAAGCTCATTTGCCAGCAGATATTTCCGACGATAGTGTCCATAGCTTCCTGCGTCATCTTGCCGCGGGCAACACGCTTGGAAAGGGATGCGTTGAGCTTATTCTGAGTGCGGTTAAGGCTTGCTTCGCTGCGAGCATACGCAAAAACGGTCAAGCCGTGTGATGCGAAAACCTGTGCAATGTCAAGACCCATTGTACCTATACCGATAACAAAAACATTCTTAATATTCATTGTTTTATCCTTTCTGATTAAAAGGTCATAGCAGACCTATTATTTTCCTTTAAATTCGGACTTTTGCTGTTTATTTACAAAGCATGACATCGCCATGCGCTGATCTTCCGATTCAAAGCATGAACCGAAAAGCTTTGCTTCGTCCTCAAGGTCGGCTCTGAGATAGCGTAAATACCTGGACTGCATTGCCTTTTTCGATGCACGAACTGCTATGGGTGCATTGGCACTTATGGTTTTTGCAAGCTCCATGGCGGTGTTCATAAGCTCCTCGGGTGCAACCACCTTTGTAACAAGACCTATTTTCAATGCTTCATCGGCAGAATATGTACGGGCGGTAAGAATCATTTCCATTGCGTCCGCACGATTGCCCAATGTTCTCATAAGCCTTTGCGTGCCGCCGAAACCGGGGGTAATGCCGAGTCCTACTTCGGGCTGTGCGAACTTCGCTTTCGCACTTGCAATACGGATATCGGCGCAAAGCGCAAGCTCGCATCCGCCGCCAAGCGCATAGCCGTTGATTGCAGCTATTATCGGTACTTCGAGATTTTCAAGCGCACAGAATGCGGTATGTCCTTTTATGCCGAATTCATAGCCCTGTTCACGAGTTAAATCCTTCATTTCCGATATATCTGCGCCCGCAACAAACGACTTGCCGCTGCCGGTTATTATCAGACAACGAAGTTCGGTATCCTTTTTCAATTGTTCCGTAAGCTCATAAAGTTCATCGAGTGTTTCGGAATTGAGTGCATTCAATGCTTCGGGGCGATTCATCGTTATTATGCCTATATACCCCTGCTTCTCATAAACAATATTTTTCAGCATATTCTCTTTCTGCCTTTCATACTGATTTAACCGGAAAACAATCCCAGTAGCTTACTTGATTTTACAAGCATCGGCTTGGAATGTCAATACACACATGCATAGATAAGTACAATATAAATTCTAAATTAATAATTAACCGTTTTTAACTCCTAAACCCATTTTATTCTCCCCATAAATCCGCCTTGACGGTTTCATCCCGATTATTCGTTTTCCGATTATGATTACCGTTTTATACTCGGTCATAGATATATGGGTTATTATTAAGGCAAACGTTTATTAATTTTTAGCATTAACGGATAATGTCGGTGTCTTGTTTTCGGAGCATGAAAATAATTTACATAGCGCATATTCGACAGAAAAAGTCAATTGCTTTTTTAAATATATTTAACAAGTTATCCACGGTTATCCACATAGTTATCCACGGGTTTTGAGTTAATTTTTGCTAATACAGTGGATAAGTATATGGATAATGTGGATAACTTTAATTTTCAGATGTGGAAAACTTGCTGAAAACATAAAATAAGTCGTATGTAAATTATTTTCGTTTCTTTCACAAGCCAAGGAAGTTATATCGCTTCTTTGAGGGTGAGCGGTGGTATAAATGAGCGAATACTGCGCAAATCATTTCAAGTAAAATTACTTTTTATAAAAAACAGCGAAGACTTGGGTAAATCTTCGCTGAAAATTTTACTCTGCATATTCCGCAGGCATGTTTTCAAAGACAACACGCAGGAGGTTATTTTCGTCACTGTCCACATTGGATAGGGCAATTTCATCCGCCTTATCGGTGTAATCAAGGACAACCTTTATCGCATTCAATCTGTCAGAAGGTTTAATAGTTTCATCGCTCATCATATCGAAAAGAGCATTTAGTGCGGTAACACGCAGCTTTTTTGTATTGGGAGCGGTGCGCCTTGTACCGGTTTGTCGATTCATTTACCTTCCTTTCTCTGCAACCGCTAATATTATACCATAAAGTCAAACTTTTTTCAATAGTTTACAGTGCAAAACTAAATTTCAGAATAGGAATTATCACATATCAAATAGCCGTGACCGCACGGGGGCTGCCATTGGTATCGGTTCTTTTTTTCATGAGGGAACAGGTGTGCCATTACTATTGCAATAACGCCTCCGTGAGTGACTATAAGCGAATCGTTCTTAATTGAGGAAAGTCCTATTAAAACACGTTCTTTCATCTGTTCACCGCTTTCGCCGTGAGGCGGAATGTTAGCTTCATTATCACCGCAAAGCCAGGCTTTATAGTCCGGATTTGACTTAAGCTCATCATAGCTTTGCATTTCGAAAATACCGAAATCAACCTCTCTGAAATTCGAATTAATTTCATAGGGCACGTTTGCGAAAAGAAGTTCCAATGTTTGGTTTGCTCTTTTCATTCCGCTGCTGATAAAATCAACGTCTGAAATATCATAGTGAATTTTTTTCAATTCTTCCGTACCGCTCGGGCTGAGGGGCAAATCGGTGCTTCCGCAATACAAATGTAATTCATTTGCCAAGGTCTTTCCGTGGCGAATAAGGTACAGCTTCATTTCAGTTTTTGCTCCAAACCGCAAAATATCCTACCGACATGCTCCGCTTCTTCGGCAAGGAACTGCGTAAGTTCACCCGTTCTTCTCCTCCATGCCCTATCCTCTGCGTCAAGCGGAACTATTCCGCAGAAGATATCCCTGCATACGATTATGCTGTTCTGCCATTTATCATGGTTACGCTTGAAATAGTCTAAAGGTTCAATCTCGGAACGTGTAAAATTTTCCAAGGCATAAATACATTTTTTGCCGAAATCGATTGTATTGTCTTTACAAAAGAAAATATCCTCCGCATCAAGAACATATTCTCTTTTTACAAATTCAAGTTTTCCCTGATAAGCTCCGCCTATTATGAGTATCATTCTTTCCTCCGTCAAATAAATATTAAAACAAGCAGACCCAAAACTTCGCCTATTGTGAGCGCATAGCCGGCAGCATCACCGTTTATTCCGTCCAGACAGCGATAAGCCTTTATAAGCGAAAGAACGTAGCCGACAATACAGCCCACAGTCGCAAGAACATACTTTCCGCAAACGAAATAACAAGCTCCGATTGAAACGCAAAGGGTCAAAAGAGGAACTATGATATTGATGGGAGTTTTTCGTCTGCCTGCATATTGACTTTGTTCAATCGGTTTAAGATTCAATACCGCAAGCGCAGAGCAGCATCTTGAAATTATCGGAATAAAGATGATAATTTCAAGCTTAACGACATTTATAACGGAAAAGATTATTGCGAATTGAGCCAATATAAGAAGTACCGCATTTATAACCGCAAAGCTTCCGACATGGGAGTCTTTAAGTATTGCCCTGCGTTTTTCGATAGGTCGCCAAGAACCCACGGCATCGCTCACATCCATAAATCCGTCAAGGTGAATCCTTCCGCTGAGAATGAAAGGTGCGGCGCACAGTATAAACGCTCGGACGGCTCCCGGCAACATAAGCATATTCATTATAAGTGAAAGCGCATAGCAAATAATCCCTATTTCGAGCCCTATTACGGGAAGGAACAGAAGCATATAAGCTCTTAGCGATTCATCCCAATTCTTACACGGAAACGGGATTGAAAGGAACATGGATTGACACATGGAAAAGGCAGTGAAAAATTTCTTCACAGGATGTATTCCCCCTTATAAAATATCGGTCGTGCGCAAAAAACTTCTGCGACCACATCACATTCCGCCGCAAGGCTATTGTGAATTTCAGCCAGTAAGTGTCTGAAAGTCTCGGTCGATTCACTGTAAAGGTTCGAGTCCGAATGAATGTTATCGCCGACAATAACGATGTTCTTCACCGAACAGATGAAATCTAACAGGTCACGTTTGCATTTTTCCGCACGGGCAATGTCAAGCTCATAATTATTTTCCTTTGGAAAGAGAGCATTTTGAAGCAGTGACGTCGTGCTGTCAAGAAGAAAGGTTGATTCTTTATCAACATCATTCGGCATCACTGTTAAATCCGTTCCGCATTCAACGGTGATAAAACCTTTGCCGTCACGCTTAATCAAATGCTTTTTTATTCGCTCGTTATCCTCCGCATCCGTTGGTATGAGTGTGGCAAGGTAATAAAGTTTTCCGCCATCGCACAGCGAAACCGCCATGTTTTCGGCAAATGCCGATTTTCCGCTTTTAGCTCCACCCGTAATTAATGCTTTCATAAACTTTCCTTCGGTACGGTAAAGATTTTATTCCGATTTGCTCTCCGTATCAAAGCAATCCCCTTTCCTTATCTCGGTTAAATAATCATCGTTTATGCCTGCCTGAGCAAAGGTAGCCATATCATTTATAATCGCACATGATGCTTCAAGAAGCTGAAATGCAAGCGGACAACCGCTGCCTTCGCCCAAACGCATATCAAGGGCAAAGAAGGGTTTAAGTCCCATCTCCTCCATGACAAGTCGGTATCCTATTTCACACGAAGCATGACTCGGTATCAAATAGTGAATGACGTTCGGGCAGAGCCTATAGGCGCACAGTGCAGCAACGGCTGAAATAAAACCGTCTATAACCACAGGGCGGCGCATGGCGGCAGCACCCAAAAACGCTCCGCACATGGCGGCAATATCGAACCCACCAACCTTTGAAATAACGTCGATAACGTCCGTTGCGTCAGGGTTATTCAGCGTAATCGCACGCCGGATAACATCCTTTTTCTTTATAAATGCCTCTTGTGTTATACCTCCGCCCTTGCCTGTCACAAGCTCTACGGGCTTATTCATCAATACAGCCAGTACCGCCGCAGCGGTAGTCGTATTGCCGATACCCATTTCGCCTACACCGGCAACATCGGCAGGATTTGATTTAACCGCTTCCGCACCGATAAGAATCATACGACCGGCATCATCACGGCTCATAGCAGGGCCCTGCGCTATATTTGCCGTTCCGTATGCAAGCTTTCGATTGATAATTGCTTTCTCCGTTACTTCTGCATTGATTCCCACATCGTACACGAGAAGATTACAATCGAAGTATTTACAAAGTACCGATGCGCCTGTTTTTGCCTTTGTGAGGTTTACCGCCTGCATAAGCGTTACACTTTGCGGCGCACTGGATACACCCTCACATACCACGCCGTTATCGGCGGCGAATACGAAAAGGCATCTGGTGTCTATTCTGTTATTAACCTTTCCCGTAATGCCCGCAAGCTGTACGGATAAGTCTTCGAGCCTACCGAGACTTTTGGGTGGCTTTGCGAGCATTGCTTGTCTTTTTTCGGCATCCGCCATAGCTTTTTCATCGGCAGGAGCTATGGAAGAAATAAGCTTTAATAATTCATCTTTCATAATCTTAATCATACGATAAAACCGTGGGCTTTGAGCCAATTCACGGACGAAGCACAGTCGGGAATTTCAAGCGTGAAGCTTGCCTGAGGGCAGAATGTAAATGCGTCATCGAAAAAGTTCGGCATATCGATAGTACCGTTTTCAAGCGGATTGTGTAAATCCGTTTTTCCATCGTTATTATGCAAATGAAAATGGGTTACGCGGTCTTTACATTCCCTGAGCCAATCGCCTACACAAACATCGGAGTATGCGTTTATGTGCCCCGTGTCAAGGCAGAGTTTAAGATTATTACTGCCCACCTTATCGATGATGTCAAGCAGCATATCGGGTGTAGGTTCGAGTACATTTTCCAAAACGATTTCAATATCTTCATGCTTTGCCGTAAACTCCTTCCAAAACGAGATGGACTGTTCAACGAACCATATCGGAAAATAGAGGTGGGGATTAAATCCGCCGTGGATAACGACCTTATTCGCCGAGTATTTTTTTGCGAGGTTCAATGCCTGTTCATATCTTTCTGCCGCAAGCTGTCTTGCCTTTGGGTCAATGGCACAGGGAAACAGTTCGTTGAACGGCGCATGGAGTATTGTATGCTTTATTCCGCTAAGCCCCGGAATAAGTTTTTCCTCCGTTTCACTAAGTCTTTCGTCCATATTCCATGCCGTGCAGAACTCCGCAATTTCAATGCCCAAACCGTTGGGCTCGGCAATGGCGAAGCTTTGAGGATCTATTGTCGAAATAAAAAATCTATCGTTATTCATACGCTAATATTATCATATTAACAGCGTTAATTCAATAAAAAGAAGCTGTTATAATCTTTTACATCATCATAAACGAACAACAAGATTATAACAGCATTGAAATTTAAATTAATTAAGCATTAAGGAGGAAAGCTCTGTAAGCTTTGACAGCCTCATACAGGTCGGCCTTGGAGATAATCTCCCAGGGAGCATGCATCGAGAGAACGGCAACACCGCTGTCGATAACATTCATGCCGTAAGCAGCGCAGATATAAGCAATCGTGCCGCCGCCGCCCTGGTCAACCTTACCGAGTTCTGCGGTCTGGTAGTTGACACCGTTATCATCCATGAGCTTACGCAAAGTGCCGAGGTATTCGGCGTTGGCATCGTTGGAGCCGCCCTTTCCGTGAGAGCCTGTGTACTTATTGAAGCAAACGCCTCTGCCGAGATAAGCGGCATTCTTGCGTTCGAATACGCCGCCGAAGTTGGGGTCATAAC
Source organism: uncultured Clostridium sp. (assembly GCA_964414925.1). Taxonomy (GTDB): domain Bacteria; phylum Bacillota; class Clostridia; order Christensenellales; family CAG-138; genus PeH17. The sequence continues at coordinate 7,384 of CAYPXV010000061.1, forward strand.
CCGCACTTACGTCGCATGAGAGCATCTTGGATGCTGTCAGCGCACGGCGAAGAATGAGGTCGGAATAATCGCCACTGAGGTTTATAAGTTCGGCAACGGCATTTTCAAAGTATTTTGCACTCATACCCGTTGCGCCTACGGAGCCGATTTCTTCCTTATCCGCCAATACGCAGCAGCAGGTGTATTTGGGTACATCCTTTATGCCGAACATGGCGTTAAGCTGTGCATATGCGCAAGATCTGTCATCATGTCCGTAACCTAAAATCATGCTGCGGTCAAGACCGAAATCACGGGTGGGACCTGCCGGAACAACTTCAATTTCGGCTGAAAGGAAGTCTTCTTCCTCTATATCATACTTCTCTTTGAGAATCTTGAGCATATTGGCTTTTACGGGTTCTTTTTCCTCGCCGTCAAGAGGACGACCGCCAATCATGATGTTCAGTTCTTCACCTTCGATAACGACGGAAGCTTTCTTGCTCATCTGGTCGCCTGCAAGGTGGATAAGCAGATCTGAAATACCGACAACGGGGTCGGAGGGGTCTTCACCGATTACGATATTAACAAGCGTTCCGTCCTTTTTTGCAACAACGCCGTGCAATGCAAGGGGCAGTGTAACCCACTGATATTTCTTTATACCGCCATAATAATGGGTATCAAGGTATGCAAAATCCGTATCCTCGTAAAGGGGATTCTGCTTGAGGTCCATACGGGGGGAGTCGATATGTGCTCCGACGATGTTAAGACCCTTTTCAAGGGGAGCTTTACCCATCTTAAAGAGCATTATGGCTTTACCCATATTATTTACATACACGCAGTCACCTGCTTTAAGTGTTTCACCTGAAGCGATAACTTCATCAAGATTACGATATCCGTTTGCCTCTGCCATGGCTACAGCCTGAGTAACACACTCACGCTCCGTTTTTCCGTTGTCCAGAAAACGAGCATAGTCGGTGCAGATTTCGTTCAATTCGGCAATATTCGCTTCGGAATATGTTGTCCATGCATTCTTACGTTCCATGTTTTGATAACCTCCTACTGGTTTGTTTATCAATGATAATGATACCATTTTTATTCCATAGATGCAAGCATTTGAGAATTGTTTATAAAGAAAGAACCGATTATATTTTTATTATCATCTGAAAAGTATTGCCTTAAAATTTTGATTGAAGTATAATTGAAAAGTCATTGAAATCGGGTCTGTGGTTGAAAGTCGATGCCAGTCGCAGGCAAAGCGATCCACGTAAGCAGGGCAAAGATTCCTGTGAGCATGGTGCGGTTTAGGGGTAAGTCCTGTCAATAGTTTATATTGAGAGAGGTAGTAGTGAGAGGTATAATGCCCGGTAGCGAGCCCTCCAACAGGCGAGTGTGGGGTCAAAGACCAGGTCAGCCGATATCAATGATAAGTTCTTCAATGTTAAAAGGAAATGTTACAGTTACGATTCTATCGCATTTGTAACATTCCCTTGATTTTTTTATTCCTCATCCGTTTCGGCAATGTCGGTGATGGTGGGGGCGGGTTCTTCGGTGCAGTTATCGATGAGGGAGCGGAGTTTAAGCTCGATTTCCTTGCAGACTTCGGGATTATCCTTGAGGAAGTTTCTTGCGTTTTCTCTGCCCTGACCTATACGCATATCGCCATAGGAGAACCAGGCACCTGTCTTGGTGATGATCTTGTTGTTTACGCCCATATCGAGGATTGAGCCTTCACGGGAAATGCCTTCGCCGTAAACGATATCAAACTCTGCAATTTTAAAGGGAGGGGCAACTTTGTTCTTTACAACCTTTACCCTTGTGCGACTGCCGACGGCATCGCTGCCCTGTTTGAGGGTATCAACTTTACGAACATCAAGACGAACGGAAGCAAAGAACTTCAACGCCTTACCGCCTGTTGTCGTTTCGGGGTTTCCGAACATGACTCCGACCTTTTCACGAAGCTGGTTGATGAAAATAACACAGGTGTTTGTTTTTCCTACTATACCCGCAAGCTTTCTCAAAGCCTGACTCATAAGCCTTGCTTGAAGTCCGACGTGTGAGTCGCCCATGTCACCTTCAAGTTCCGCCTTGGGAACAAGTGCCGCAACGGAGTCAATGACTATTACATCGATTGCTCCGCTTCTGACGAGAGCGTCGGCGATATCAAGTGCCTGTTCACCGGTATCAGGCTGAGAAATATAAAGCTTATCCATCTTAATACCGAGTCTT
>CAYPXV010000062.1:0-9445 GCA_964414925.1 uncultured Clostridium sp.
AGTGCAATTACCGCAACGCCCTGTATCGCTTTGTCAAACTACAATCATAAGGTGGAGCAAACATATAAATGGCTGCAAGATTTACCTTTTATTCGTTATTGCAGAACAGTGGAAGAAGCATTGTCGAGCATCCGAGAAATGTATTACATATAAGCGGATATGTACTCGGAAGATTTTGCATTGCCGTATTTTGAAAACCTTGCTGAAATTATTGAAAAGCAAATTGAAAAATAAATGATAATTTTGCCGCAAGAATACAAAATCAGTGAATGGGAAGCACTGAAAATCCTTCGTAAATTTGTCAACGATGATATATACACGTGGTTTCTTTCGCTGAATCACCCGAAACTGACAACACCACATTCCTATTTGAGAAAAATAAAAAGTCTTTTAAGGCTGAGGTAACTTTATATGACACGAGGATTTATTACTATTGCGACGGGCGATGAAAAGTATTATGAGATGGCAGTAAATCTACTGCATTCATACAGGTATTTTTCGGGTATAACGCTTCCGTTTGCGATTTTTGCCGACAGGGAGAATGAGCTCACGGCGAAGTTTGACGATGTAAGACTTCTTTCCCCGGCGCACCGAAATTATCTGGACAAGCTGCAAATGTATAATTACCTTCCCTACGATGAGAATATTTTCATCGATGCCGATTGCCTTGCCTATGGCGACTTAAACGAACTGTTCGATATATTTAAAGAAGCGGATGATTTTTCGTGCTTTGGCAGAGTGCTTCCGACAGACGACAAAACGGGTTGGTTCGAGTATGAAAATCTGGGCGAACTGAAAGAGCGTGTAAGTTACGTTGTGGGTTTGCACGGAGGAATTTACTATATGCGTCGCACGGAAGTTAGTCGTGCGGTATTGGAAACGGCGCAGAACTTAGTACCGCATTACAGTGAATACGGATTTAAGGGTAATTTTGCGACGCCGGGCGATGAACCGCTTGTCGCATTAAGTATGGCGATACATAATTGCCACCCGATAGCGCATGACCAGAGAGCAATATTGTGTTATTGGGAACATAACGGAGCGATGAAGCTTAACTTGCCCAAACGCAAGGCACTGGCAAGCGATATCGGAATAAGTACAAATCTGCTTCATTGGGGAACAAGGTTTACAACAACTCCACTATATAGAAAGCAGGTTGCCGACCTGAATGTAATGATGAACGGTAAAGGTAAATTTGCACTTGTTGTGAACGGCTTCCGTTACGGTGCGGAAAATGCCGCCCTTTCGGCAATAAACTTTGCAAACCGTTGTCTAAATAAGCTAATGCGTATCCTGCACTTAAAATGACCGGTTCTACCGATGGTGTGTGGCTGTTTTAACGTAGTTTACGGCAAAGGGTAACATTACGCTTTCATTTTTTCGTATTTATGTAAACAGGGTGCTATTCAAATGCGATTATATCGCACAAGGCAGCACCCGTTTTGTTAGATAATCGAATATTTTTTCATGTATTCAAGGACAAGGTTGCGGCAATGTTCGCGCTTAAAGCTGCGCATAACGTCGGTGGTGTCCACATACTTGCCGTTCATAAGATTTTGAATTACCGCTTCTGCGACGAAAACTTCAAAGATGGATTCATCGGAGAAAGCAAGCTCAATATCGGTATTCATGCCGGTGTTGATTCCGTCAATGGCATAGCGATAGATAATGTTTTCCTTACCCAGCAATTCGCCCACCCTTTTCAAATTGATAAGACCTTCAATCATATCGGACACTTTGATTTTTCCATTGAAAGTAAAAGTGGATTCGCCGCTGCGAAGGAGGTAATCGATGGTGGTTTCCAGGGCATCGGCAAGGGCAGGGAGCAGAGATACATCGGGGAGAGTTTCCCCACGTTCCCATTTACTGACCGCCTGGAAGGAAACGCCGATTCTATCGCCCAATTCCGCCTGGGTCATGTTCTTGCTGTTGCGAAGTTGAACGATGGCAGCACCTACTTTTTTGTTGTCTATCATTTTATAATTCTCCTAACTGTGTTATAAAGCCGACTTACAAATACAGTATACATCCGTTTTAGAAAAAAACAATAACTGCGTAGGTGAAGTTTTCAGCCGAAAATTCAACCGATAGCGATAAAATCGGTTAGTTAGCCGTTGCCTGAATGACGTGGCTGTCACCGATAGTGCCGAACGAAATTTCCATACCGCCATAGATAAAGCCCAAACGGATTGTGGCATCGAGCATGGAGACAAGCTCATCAAAGGGCATGACATTGACGTTGAGGGGGAAAATCAGTTGTGCATAAAGGGTAGCGACTTCGGTTTGAGATAGACCGTCAACGAGAGAATCGGGAATGACGAAATTGATGAAACGAATCTTGCCGCTGTCATTAAGCGTACCGCTTATATCTATGCCTCTATTGTCCTTGATATTGAAGAAGGGTTCGTCAATAGCACCCTTATCGATTTTAATGCTTTCATCATCGAATTGGGAATTGAAGTCACGAATGAACTGTTTGGGCGAAGCAAGCTCAAGAGCTTGATTCTTCTGGCACAGCAGCAGCATTTCATCGGAGTTTTCAAGGGTAGTGCCTATGGCATCGAACATAGCGGCAGCATCGGAATAGTTTCCGTCGTTATAAAGTGCCATAGCCCGGTTAAACCTGTCGCACATGGCAGAGATGTTTTCGATGTAGTCGGAGCTTACGGAATAACCGTTTGCACTGACAAATTCGATATAAGCATTGAGGTAATCACCCTGCGAATAGAGCGAGACACCCGTTTCGAAATGAGCGGACAGCGACTCTATGTAGGCAATAAAGTCATTTGAGTTCAGGTATTGAGGGATGGAAGAAAATAGGGAGAGGGCAGTCTCATACTCACCCGACTCTAATTTTTCCAGAGCATCGGAATAGATTTTTTCATACTCGATGATAGCGTCAAGGAAATCTATGCTGTTTAAATAGCCGTTGGAATTTATAAAGGACTGTTTAGCCGAGGCGAAGTCACCCGATTTAAACTCCTCACAACCTTTTTCATAATAAGTCTTATCAGACTGCAAAAAGTTAAAGCAGCCTGATAAGAAAGTAATGATTCCCAGCACTAAGCAGAGAAAGCAAAGTGCAACGGGTTTATTTTTATAAGACAATTCACACGACATATCAGTGTTGAATTTCAACGCCGAGCTCAACCTGTTCGCCGTTGATATCCCATGATTTAACATAACCGACGGGTTTGGTGAAGGTGATTGAGCGAGCAAGCGTATCACTCGAAATATCGGAGCAATATTTATTGACAACAGCGGTCAATTTATCACTTGCAAGCATTGTAACGCCGATGGTATCGGTAACTTCAAAGCCTGCTTCCTTTCTCATTGTCTGGAGCTTACTTACGATTTCACGCACAAGACCCTGTTCGATGAGTTCTTCCGTCAAAGTGGTGTTAAGAACGACCGTAATACCTTTATCGCCCGCACTTGCAAAGCCCTCACGCTTCAGCGTATCGACAAGAACATCGGATTCGGAAAGTGAGACCTGTGTGCCGTCGATATCGAAATCATAAGTCTTACCTTGCGCATGAGCTGCTACAACTTCATTACCGATTCCGTCTTGCTGCAAGAACGAGTTTATCTTGGGCAGAATCTTGCCGTATCTCGGTCCGAGCAGCTTGAGCTGGGGTTTAACTCTGTAGCAGATGAACGACGAGGCATCCTTTACATAGTTGATTTTCTTAACGTTCAATTCGTTCAGGATAACTTCGTTATACGTTTCGGCAAGAGCGTCAACACCCTGAACGAACATCTCCGCCAAAGGCTGACGATTCTTGATATTAGCTCCGCTTCTTGCGGCACGACCGAGCGTTACGATATTAAGTACACTATCCATATTGGCTTCGAGTTCTTTATCGATGAAACTTTCGTCGCAAACGGGGAAGGATGCAAGATGTACACTTTCGGGTGCATTGGCATCAACGCTCTTGACGATGTTCTGATAGATGGATTCGGCAACGAACGGTGTAAACGGTGCGGTAAGGCGGCAGAGCGTTTCAAGGGCTGTGAACAAGGTCATGTACGCAGCTTCCTTATCCGCAGTCATATCCTTACCCCAATATCTTTCACGACCCTGACGAACGTACCAGTTGGAAAGCTCATCGACGAATTTGGTAAGCTCTCTGCCCGCTTCGGTTATGCGCAGTTTATCGAGGTAATCGTCCACGGTTTTGACAAGGGTGTTAAGCCTTGACAGGAGCCATTTGTCCATTACGGAAAGGTTCTCTCGAATAAGCTTATGCTCGGTGGGATTAAATTCGTCTATATCCGCATAAAGGACATAGAAAGCATAGGTATTCCAAAGCGTACCCATGTATTTCCTCTGGGCTTCGGAAACCGCATCACCGCTGAATCTGCTGGGCAACCAGGGACTTGAGGCAGTGTAGAAGTACCATCTGACGGCGTCTGCACCCTGCTTGGTCAATACATCTTGAGGAGCAACGACGTTACCGACGTGCTTACTCATCTTTTTACCGTCCTTATCGCAGACAAGTCCCAAAACTATACAGTTCTTGAATGCGGGCTTGTCGAAAAGAATCGTTGACAATGCACTCAATGTATAGAACCAGCCCCTTGTCTGGTCAACCGCTTCGCTTATATAGTCCGCAGGGAAACGACGTTCGAATTCTTCTTTATTTTCAAACGGATAATGCCATTGTGCAAAGGGCATTGAACCGCTATCGAACCAGCAGTCTATAACCACGGGCTCACGCTTCATCGTGCCGCCGCATTTTTCGCACCTGAACGTTATCGGGTCAAGCATCGGCTTATGAAGTTCTATATCCTCGGCAACTTCGGGCGCAAAACTTCTAAGTTCCGCTCTGCTGCCCATTACATGATAATGCCCGCAGTCGGAGCACATCCAGACGGGTAACGGCGTACCCCAGTATCTCTCCCTGCTTATTCCCCAGTCAATGACGTTTTCGAGGAAATTACCCATACGTCCTTCGCCGATTGATTCGGGAATCCAATTGATTTTCTTATTATTTTCAACCATTCTGTCACGAACGGCGGTGGTCTTTACGAACCAGCTTTCTCTTGCGTAATAGATGAGCGGAGTATCGCAGCGCCAGCAGAACGGATAGCTGTGTTCATATGAAAGTTCTTTGAACAGTCTACCTCTTGAACGTAAATCTTCGATTATGGGTTTATCCGCCTTCTTTACGAAAATACCGTCCCAGGGAGTTCCGCCTGCAAGTTCGCCCTTTGCGTTTACAAGCTGAACAAACGGTAAATCCCATTTTCTTCCGACTCTTGCGTCATCTTCACCGAATGCGGGGGCAAGGTGAACAACACCGGCACCGTCGGTAAGCGTTACATAATCGTCGCTTACTATGCGCCATGCATCCTTACCTCTGTGATTTACGGGGAAATCGAACAGGGGCTTATAATGAACGCCCACAAGGTCACTGCCCTTGAATGTGGCGATAATTTCTACTTCTTCGCCCAAAACGTTGGAAACGAGTGCCTGAGCCAGGATGTACTTTTTGCCCTCGGAAACGGCAATGACGTAATCCTCATCGGCATTTACGCACAATGCAACGTTACTGGGAAGTGTCCACGGAGTGGTCGTCCATGCGATAAAGTTTTCGCTTCCGTCAAGAAAACCGTGTTCTTCATCGATAATAACGGGGAATGTAACAAAGATGGAAGTTTCCTTTACATCCTTATATCCCTGTGCTACTTCGTGGCTTGAAAGAGCCGTTCCGCAGCGTGGGCAGTAGGGAACTATCTTATGTCCCTTATAAAGTAAACCCTTTTCGTCAATGGTTTTAAGTGCCCACCAAACGGACTCGATATAATCGTCGGTATAGGTGACGTAGGGATGCTCCATGTCCGCCCAATAACCGACGGCATCGCTCATCTGTTCCCATTCGCCCTTGTATTTCCATACGGATTGCTTGCACTTGTCTATAAACGGCAACACACCGTAACCTTCTATCTGCTCTTTACCGTCAAGACCCAAGGACTTTTCTACTTCAAGCTCAACGGGCAGACCGTGAGTGTCCCAACCGGCTTTGCGCAACACGTCATAGCCCTTCATGGTTCTGTATCTGGGAATAATGTCCTTCATCGACCTCGTCAATACATGTCCGATGTGCGGACGACCGTTAGCGGTTGGCGGTCCGTCGTAAAATGTATATGCGGGCTTGCCCTTTGACGCTTCAACCGTCTTTTCGAAAATCCTGTTCTGCTTCCAGAATTCCAGAACCTCGTTCTCCCTCTCCACAAAGTTGAGAGAGGTGGATACTTTCTTATACATCCCTTTTCCTCCGTTTTGATTAATTTCTTTTTTAATTAAAACCTATAAATAAAAAAATCGCCCCATACGGGACGATCGATGACCGTGGTACCACCCGAATTGCGAAAGTTTCCTTCCGCCACTCTTATCGCCGTAACGCTGCGCTGCGGTGCGGATTACTGCCTGTTTCATCCGTACTCTCCGGAGTGATAACCTGTATCTATCCCTCACCGACTTGCACCTTTACGTCGGCTCTCTGCATCGGTTTAAATACCGTCCTGTCTCCATCATCGATTTCATTCTTATAAGCCATCAAATTATAAATCATCAATCTCCGTATGTCAATGAATTTTTAAAAATATATTGCACATATACGGCGATAACATCTTGAAAAACTGTCTGAATTAAGTTAGAATATAAAGTAACTTATTAATCCGAGTAAGGAGGATACACATGAAACAACTGACAAAAGTTCTTGCGTTTATGCTTGCCGTGATACTGATGTTATCCGGCATGAGCGTATTAGCGCAGGTACACATCGAGGACAGTGAACTCGATTCGGCACTGAACGTCGAAAACGGAACACTGACGTTTGAGAACTGCACCGACTATCCGATGGCAGTAGAGGAACTTGACGGCAGAGTTGCTGTCAAATCAACCAACCAAGGTATGGGAAATTCCACATCTCAGGTAACACTCACGATTACCGCCGAGGCAGGTTCAATGCTCTGCTTTGACGTTAAGACGAGTACGGAGATGACATATGACAAATTCCAGCTTGTTATAAACGGAACTGTTAACGGCTCATATACCGCTTCCGGTATTACCGATTGGACAACGAAGAATTATTCCATAACGACCGACGGCGAATACACCTTTGAGTTCAGATATTCAAAGGACGGCAGCGTCAATAAGAACGATGATACCGTCTGGATTGACAATGTAAGACTTATCTTGCCCACTCCCGTCACTGCACTTGAAATTCCCGAAGAACTTGAAGTAAACATGGGTCATCCCGAAACAATAGTACCCGTTTTTACACCCGAAGATGCTACAATAACTACCCTTACATGGGAAAGCACCGATGAGGAGGTTGCAACCGTTGAAGACGGCGTTGTCACCGCTGTTGCTCCCGGCACATGCGATATTAGCGCAACCACCGTTAATAACATAACAGCCGTATGCCATGTCACCGTTCCCGAACCCGTCTATCCGGAAAGTGTTGAAATAAACTTTACCGAAGCAGTCCTGCCCACAGGCTGTTACACGACAAATCTTATCGCAACCGTATTGCCCGCCAATTCATTTGATACTTCAGTCACATGGACTTGTGAGCCCGAAGGCATAATCACTATATCAAACGGCAGGTTCTCCGCCGTATCAAATCTTGAAGAAAGTGTTGACTGCACCGTTACCGCAACAACCGTAAACGGCATCAGCGCAAGCATGGTTCTTCATGTGCTTTGCAATGATGATGTGCCCGGCATCGATGACCTTACCTATACAAGCATCGAAACCGATGTAGAATACACCGGAAGCATTTACTGGGGTGATTCGCAGACCATACGTTTCCCCAGAGCAAACCCGACAACAACATTCTGGTCGGTAGCAAACTGTGAGGCTTTCGAAGTTGAGCTTGTCGCAGGAACTATCTATGACTTCCTTTCCTATGCCCCCGACGGCGTAACTCGCTTTGATACATATCTCAACGTTATCGCTCCCGACGGAAGCTATCTTGTCGCAAATGATGACAGCGCAGGCTTGGGCTTCGGTGAAGGAAAGAACGTAACCGCTCCCGTAAGCGGAACGTACAGAATTATCATTTCTTCGTTCAATTACTACACCTACGGCAATTATGCCCTGAAAGTTGTTACTCATCAGCATGTTCCCGTTGAAGGAATCGAACTTACAACTCCCGAACTGACTGTCGGCATCGGTGGTGTCGCTTCTATCGGCTATACAGTTCTTCCCGAGGACGCAACCGATAAGTCAGTCACTTTCGAATCCCTCTCCCCCGAAATCGCTGTCGTTGACACCGATGGTCGTGTTACCGGCGTCGCAAAAGGTGTCGCACAGATTATCGTTACCACAAATGAAGGCGGATTCACCGCAACTGTTGATGTTACCGTTTTGAACATCAATTACATCTTCATGGAAACCTTTGACGACAACCCCGCTTCACGCTGGACTGTAACAAGTCAGAGCAGCGATACCGACTGGTATTTCAGTTCCGGTGCTAAGGCTCACGGCGGCAGTGGCGGCTATGCTGCATCATCTTCATTTGATGAGGACTATGAGGTATTCCCGAACAACTATATTATTTCCCGGGCAATAACCATCCCCGCCGATGCAAATGCTCCTATTTTGAGCTATTTCATCTCCTGCGACGGATACACGGGTGAACATTATTCACTCTATATCTCCACTACCGGAAATTCGATGTCCGATTTTACCGAAACTCTTATTTACGAAACATTGAGCAATACGCAGTATGAAGAAAGAACCATTGACCTTTCCGCATACGTAGGTCAGACCATCTACCTTGCATGGCGTCACCACGGTTGCAGCGATGTTATGAATCTGAAGCTCGATACCATCAGCATCACTTCTTTCGAAGAAGAAACGGAACTCAATCCCTATGACCTTAACGGCGACGGTGAATTTAACATGGCGGATATCACCCTGTTGATGCGCCATGCACTCGAAATAACAGTGCTTGACCTCTCACCCGAAACCATTGAGCTTCTGGATGTGAACGGCGACGGTATGCTTACCATGGTCGATACCGTAGCACTGCTTCGCGCCTATCTCAATAGCTGATAATCATCATTTAAAATCCTAAAACAGGCTGAGTCGCATGATGTGGCTCAGCCTTTAATGTGCAAAAAAGTAATTAAAAATTAAGTGTAATAGATATTAAAACGTTTTACACTATATAAGGGTGACACTGTTATAAAATTCATTTCATTGCGTGCAAAAGTCCTTTTTGCTTTCTCTTTTTTTACTTCTTTATCATTAAGAGCATGGAGTTTTATTATTGACGATGTAGAAGTAAGTGAAAAACGTGGATTTTGTTTATTTTTTGTACATCAAACAAAGGCGGGATGTGTTTGTTGGCTTTTGCGGTTATGTTTAGGCGATTTTCAATCCAAACAGTGCCTTTTCGAACCTTCCGTTTCTAATTCTGCTACACAG
>CAYPXV010000063.1:0-9245 GCA_964414925.1 uncultured Clostridium sp.
TAATTGTGCTAACGGTTTGGAAAGGTTCTGTCAATAATAAAACTCTATGCATTAACGATAAAAGTAAAAATAAAGGCTTTTTCAGTTCTTCTTCATTCCTTGCTACAAACACATTCGTTACCTTATCATTAATCTGTTCCATTTCGCTTTCCCCTTTCCATAGTTTTAAATATATCAACCAATCGCACAGCGGTTATATTACTCCGCTTCCAGTTGCCACACTGTTGGTTGGATGCATTAAGTTGTCAAGTTACTATCAGCATACGCTTCTGATTGCGGATGCTGTTCTTTATGTTCATAGTTTAGCACATTCGTTTCACCATGTCAATAGCTTTTGCACGAAAAGAACAAATATATTTGTCTTCATTGCAATGCTATGCTATAATTACCTCAATCAAATAGAAAGGAGGTGCATATTATGAATGACATGGGAGGACGTTTACACCTGTTACGCAAGCAATTTAACCTCACGCAACAACAATTTGCTAACAGACTTAACGTAGTCCGTGCTAACATCGGACGTTACGAATCAGGTGCATGTATGCCATCTGGCGCAGTGGTTGAACTTATCTGTCGTGAGTTCAACGTGTCTCGCCGCTGGTTAGAGACAGGGGAAGGCGATATGTTTCAGCCGTTAGAGCGGCAAGAAGCAATTAAACAACTTACAGACAAGATATTCGAAGCCCCGAGTGATACGCTGTCAGCCTTTGTTAATGCCGTAACGCAGTTGACGGAATCGGATTTGCAAGTGCTTTCTGCGTTCGCAAGAGCATTGAGAGAGGGCGATTAATTGTAATTCGCTTATATAGTAAAAACCAGTTTCATTATAAATGGCTTTTTAACAATTAAAGGGTTAATAATTGCCATCCGATTTACATGCATTGATTTCAATAATTGACATGATAAAAAGGCTTCTGCATTTCATGCGAAATTAAGTCCGCAAGCGGCAGAAGCCCTATTATTAATTTATGCAACACTTTTTATGAAAACTAAATATAAGTCCATAAAGATAATCCGGCATACAGAAGTTTACTTCTTTCCGAAAATTTTGGCAAAGAGACTTTTCTTTTCCGATTTGGTTTTTGCGGAAGATGAATCTTTAGCGGAGTTATCTTCGCAAGTACATTGTGTGGGGTAAATTATTTCATCGTTATATTGAAGGACGATTGAAACCCCATCATACATTTTGTCTAATTTCTCAATGTTATCCTTGAACGCACTTAAATCATCGACTTTGTTTGTGACCTTGATTATGTATTTATCCCAGTTGATTTTAGCGTTACCCGATGAAGCAATCTGCAAGCCTTCGATTCCGCCCTGCAAGCAGAGGGTAATTGAATTAACGAAACGAGGATTGTATTCCACTTTTGATGAAAAGGAGAATCCTGTTTTAGACGGTATGGGACCTGTGAGCGGTATGAACTGCTTGCCTACGGATTTTGCAAGAATTGTTTTCTCCGTGATTCTAACTTCCGGATCTGAGTCGTGTACACGTTGAGCCGCCTCGCCCGTAAGGGTTGCAATGATACCGTTATTGTGCATTTCGTCTATTGCTTTTTGCATTATTACGAATAATTGCATTTGAAGTTCGGGTTTTGATTCAAGTCTGTCATATAGTGCTTTGACAAATCGTTCCATGTTGTTCTCCTTTGTCCATTCGGTGATAAAATTACCGATTAAGGTTAATTCAGTTTAGCATGTTTCGCCGAAATAATCAAGGAACTTCGTTATTTTTTACAGTTTCCCGAACATAGTTTTTTAAACAATCCATGTCGGTTGCAAAACCAGTAGATTGTCCCATATCCTCGAAGCTGCATACGGGTTTCGGCATTACCTTCCGGATAGAATTTAACCAGCTGAACCCTGTCTGCGGTAACGAAAGCAACGAATGAGATATTGTGCTCTTTAGTCATAGGATGATGAATTGTAAGGAAAAATTCATCCTCAACTTTTTCTGCGGTAAGAGAATGTTCGTCATCCGATTCTTCAGCCTCCAAAGCAAGCAATGTAATGCCGCAACAACTTACGAGTGCATCACCGGTGCTGTGTATTACATTTCCACATAAGGGGCAGACATAGAATTTCATCCGTGCCATATTGGAAGATTTATTTCGATTAATAATACATTCTCCAGTCATCAATTCAATAACCGAAACACCCAGAGCTTCCGCAAGCGGTTGGAGCAAAGAAATATCCGGCAGACCTTTGGCTGTTTCCCATTTGGAAACGGTCTTACTGCTGACACCAAGTCGATTTCCAAGTTCAGCCTGTGTAATTTTCTGTTTTTCTCTCAACGACTTAATTGTAATTCCCGTGACATATGAATTCATTCTTATCACATCCTTTCTGTTTCAATCATAACACGAAGCTACAACTGAAACAACCTACGCTGCGCAGACAGATGTATTTAACCGTAAAAAATGACAACTACCCTATTGCAAACCGTTTTTTGTTGTGTTATACTACAGTAAAGTGTATATGCAAAAGAATCCATTCGGCGAATGCCGACAGTGGAATGGGGTGAGATGCCCCGCGAACAGGTCACTGTGATGCCTCTATAGGAGGATAAGTCAGATACACCGGGATTCTTTTGGCTTCCTGCCTGAACCGGGATGCCTGAGTCGTTTTTGTTGTCCGCAGGCTACCTCTGCGGACTTTTTTTATTAAGTGTGACAGATATTAACGGCTCACCGCTACAGAAGCCGCTACACGGAAAATAATGTTGTCGTGCCTGAGTTTTATGTAAAAGGAGTATGGGTATGGTTGAAAAAAGACAGATAGAAATCCCCGTAACCGAGTTTGTCCGTAGCTGCGTAGATGTGGAAAAGTTTTTAAGTTATTGCCGCTCTTGCAGTAGCTATGGGAATACCTGGTCCTGTCCGCCGTTCAACTTCAATCCGACGGAGCTATGGGAAAGTTATCACACCATACTGCTATACAGCCGAAAAATTCCGATTTCCATGGAAATGCAGACTACTGTATTTTCTCCCGAAGAACTGAACCGTGCCGGTCTCGAACTGTTGCGCACGGAAAAAAGGGCTATGCTTACGGAATTACTGGAACTGGAAAAGCACTTTCCCGGCAGTATGATGCTTTCGGCAGGAAGCTGCAATGTATGTCCTAATGGCAGCTGCACACGACGCACCGGAAAGCCATGTCGAAATCCCGATATGATGCGCCACTCCATTGAATCGCTTGGCGGTGATGTCGGTAAGGCACTGGAACTGTATTTTAATTTACAACTGCTGTGGGGTCATGACGGTCACATGCCGGAATACTACATTTTACTTGGTGGGCTGCTGAAGAAAAATAATATGCCTGCTACTTAATAAAAAAGAAAAGAGGTCGTAACGATGAAAAATGAAGAAAAGCAAGGGCTTAATATGCAGCCTGAAGACAGCCGATATTCCTTTTTCCAACATCGGGAATGTGAGTTTTTCCCATGTCACAAAACCGACAATCCAGAGGACTTCAACTGTCTGTTCTGCTACTGTCCGCTGTATACGCTTGGTTCAGCCTGTGGCGGCAACTGTGCATGGCTGCCGGACGGCACCAAGGATTGCAGTAATTGTCTTGTACCTCATGGTCGGGGTAGTTATCGCTATGTCATTTCCAAATTCAGTCAGCTTTCAGAGCTGGCTAAGAAAAATCGTTGAGGTGTTATATGAATATTAATTGGTTTAAAAATCCCGACCATCTGGTCTATATCAATGCGGAAAAGGATCTTGCATTCCTTGAATCCCGCTTCAAACTGCCCGGTCTGGTGGAAGCTGCAAAGCTGCTTCATCAACATCCCACTCCCGAGGGATATTCTGTCAGGGGACGTCGCACGATGGCAAAGTTGTTTATCCCCGATCTGGTTTTCGCAGAACATATTGAGATGGGAGAAAATATCTTCCTGTATTTCGGTGAAATGACCGAGTGCTATGTGCTGTATTGGCTTCGCAGTGAATAACGGCAAAATATGATCGTTTACCATCGAAGGTGTATCGAGCAATTTGATACTTTTATTTAAGCTGCAAATAAAACCCTCGACAACCGTTTCGATTGTCGAGGGGGTATGTACAATGAAGCACATTAAATACACTTTAATGTCTCAAGTTGTTTTCTCCGTCAACGGTGCATACACATTTTCGAAATCAACCAGTATTTTCATAAGGCGTTCATCCAGGAAAGTAAGCGCACTCTCTCTGATCTCGGCGGGAACACCGTAGCACGCTTCCGCAATACCGCCTGTAATTGCAGCAAGGGTGTCGCTGTCGCCGCCAATTGAAATGGCATTTCTTATCGCATCTTCAAAATCGGTGGACTCCAAAAATGCCATAATCGCCTGCGGAACCGTCCTTTGGCAGGTCTCGTTGAATTTATATGTGTCACGTATACCGTCAAGCGTAAAATCCATGGGATAATAATTCTTATCTATGTGGTCACGAATTTCTTGGATGCTCCTACCCTCTCGTGCCAGATAAATAGCAACGGCTGTAGCTTCCGCTCCCTTAATTCCTTCGGGATGATTATGCGTCACCTCGGTAACTGCCTTTGACAGGGTAATTGCTTCTTCCATACTTCGTGCTGCAAACCCACATGCACTGACACGCATTGCGGCACCGTTGCCAAAACTTCCGTACGGTTGAGGATTATCGGAATAAATCCATCGATAAAACATACCGCCGAAACCGCAATTCGGGTAAGGTCGTCCTATCTGCTGCATACG
Source organism: uncultured Clostridium sp. (assembly GCA_964414925.1). Taxonomy (GTDB): domain Bacteria; phylum Bacillota; class Clostridia; order Christensenellales; family CAG-138; genus PeH17. The sequence continues at coordinate 4,715 of CAYPXV010000063.1, forward strand.
CATTACTGCCGCCGCTGATAGTTTGGCATAGTCTTCATTGCAATCCAAAATCGCCTGTGCTACCGCCAGTGACATAATGCTGTCATCGGTGACAGAGCATCTATGTGTAAATAATTCAAACTCCTTGTTTTTTATGTTGTGCCACTCAAATCGTGAGCCGACGATATCGCCGATAATTGCTCCTATCATTGTTTCTCCCCCCCTTATGATATTCATCCGGTAATCTACGGTGTTATTATACCATGACCTATACACTTTGATGTGAAAATCATTTTTGTTGATGTTGACAAAAACATGAGATACATCTCATCTACCGCATTATATCACAAATCAAGCAGGCTTGTAAATAAGTAATGCACCGTTGTTGAGTTTCTTATTGCACCTTAATTATTTTTTCCACGGGAGATATTGTAATTCTTAAAAACATATCATAGCTTTCGATATGACCCCATGTCCATATGCCGAAGTATTCTTCTTGCAATGTGTACGGAAGAACAAGGCTACAATTTGTTCCCGGTGAAAGACTGACCCCATAATTCCCTTTAAGTACGGGGTTAGCCGCCGTCAACAGATCCCTGTCCATATAGACAATATTGTCAACTCCTCTTAAACTGAAATCGGTAAGCATTACGCCCTGTGCATCGCTGTTCTGATTAAATAACGTTATATATACAAGTGCTGTTTTTTCACCGAGAGAGCGGTATTCATCGGTTTCAAGGTTTAAACTCTCGATATATTCATCTGTATTTAGAATTTCAAAATGCTCTGCCCTTACAGCATATCCGTTTAAGTTGACCCGCATTTCACCCAAATCATTCTCAAACGGGATTACATCTCCAATCATGTACATTTCCTTTAAATCAGAAGTTAAACTGTCGTAATATTCATTCATAGTGACATAGCGAAAAGTCCAGATTGCAACAAGAATTAATGTTACTGCCAACACGGCAATGTGTTTTCTTTTCATTATTGCATCTTCCTTTCCACTCTTCCGCCATCGATAGTATAAATTACATCGGATAACTTTCCCAGGGCAGAAGCATCGTGACACGACAGAATAATCAATGCTCCTCGTTCACGTTCCCTGCGTAAAAGCTCACATATCTTTTCCACACCCTTATCGTCCAAAGCATTGGTCGGCTCATCCATAAGTAGAAGGTCGGGCTGTTCCATAATTGCCGCTGCTATACCCAATCGCTGTTTCATACCCAAAGAATACTTGCGGTATTTACGCTTATCTTCGGGATTCAAACCGACATCGCTCAGTGTTTGACAAATTTGTGCAGTGTCTACCCGATTTTTTATGCCTGCCAATAACTCCAGATTTTTAAGCCCTGTGTAATCCGGCAAAAAAGAGGGATTTTCGATTAACAGACCCATAGATGTGGGAAAATCAAACGCATCTCCGAGTTTTTTTCCGTCAATAATTACCTCCCCTGATGTAGGGCGTATAAGTCCTGCGACCAAACGCATCAGCATAGTCTTTCCCGAACCGTTCGGACCTTGAAAGCCATAGATATTTCCTCCGTTTAATTCGAGATTGACATTATCCAGTATCATTGTCTTGTGAATTTGCTTTGTCGCATTTTTAATCAGAATATTCATTTTTCCTCCTATTCCTCAATACCTAAGATATCCATACTGCTAAAACGCAGAGTACCTATCACAATGCTTAAACCGGTTACCCCTATACACGTTATGCCTGCGGCAAGAAGATCCATGTTGCCCTCCGACTGCAATGCTGTTCTTAAAGTCATAGCCCCGTTACCTATGATAAACGGTGAACTTACATATACAGCCAATACCAGCGAACAAATACAAGTCAAAAATCCGAATATCGGCTTTACAAATAAACTGAGCGTCATCTGCATCATACATAATGCAATAATGGTAAGCAGTGGAAGAATGATTCCGATACAAATGCCTTCGCAGCTTGTTAATTCAATCGGTTCCGACAATAGATATAACCCCTGCGTCAATACGGGATTATTTACCATCGACAAATCTCCACCGATGGAAATTGTTAATAACAAAGTTGCAATCATACCTATTCCATAGTAGAAGATACAGCTTAAAATAACCCAAACGCACTTTGAGATAAACCAGCCTTTTCTGCTGTTACATCGAAACAATATTTGCTGTCCCGTTGCCGTCATATCGTTGAGAAAATAATCAAGATTCAAAAACAGGCATCCGCCGATTACCATAATCCAGGAAATAGGCAATTTCAGTTGTTCCGACGTGCTTAGATTAAATGTCTCCGACCCTTTGAAAATGTAAATCATGAAATCCATCCATGTCGCTTTTTCGCTTTCAAAGCGCAGAATGTCCCAAAGATGCAGTCCCGACAGGCTGAACAGGAGTGCTGCGGCTAAATACCGCCATCTGAATACTCCGCAGCGGATATCGTGCAGAAACAGTTTATATTGTTTCACGCTTCACCACCTCCAAATAGCCGATACCGTAACTTACACCGATCATAGTTAAAAGTGCAATAAACAATACCCAACCCGGCGAAAACTCCGCCGTTGCCGCCTTTGCCATCTGCAACGGTGATATTGTAATCGGCAAGCCTAAGAACAATCTTGTTGTGACAACATCAATCAGCATAAGAATTGCAAACGGTACCAATGTCGTCATTGCCTGATATCGAAGTCTGCTTCCGACAATGAAGCAAAGACAGGCAGCCGCTGCGCCAAATAAAAACTCCATCATGCACCAAAAGAGTGCATACAGCCACGGAGTGGTATAGTATAGTTCTGATAAGAAGTAGCCGTTGCTGATGGGAGTCAACATCAATTCCGGGATTTCATAGGGACAGATCATAGCATTAGCCAATAGATTTACTATAGCGGGCAACATTACCGCTAATCCACCGGCGATAAAGGTGGCAATGTATTTTGCGTTATAATATGATTTTTTCCCAATACGCATGATAATTTGATCGGACACACCGATATGTTTTTCCAGACAGTATGACCAGCCGTACGGAATTGCCGCCAATACAGGCCAAATCAGATAGAAAATCAAACTACCCAAGTTAATGCCGTTCATCGGCATCCACAGAATAAAAAGAGAAAAGCTTGTATGACCACCGCTGCCCAGTCCATTTTCCAGCATCTCCAATGTACTCTGCGTCATACCCTTCACTGTATTGTAATTCTGAACAACATCCGTTAGTGCCGCACAAATACCCACCAATAAAGAAAGAACAAACACTTTATTATGTGTTGCCTTCCATATTTCTGTTTTTATATTTCTTGTTCTCATCGTTACTTCCTCAATTCCAAGTCAACAAGCGTACTCCATGTCTGTTGACCGGGAGTGCTAAAGTAAAATTGTGAAAAGTCAACCTCGCACCCTAATGCGGTAAAATGCTCCTCATAAATGATAAAGCCAATCGTGTACTTGATAGTTTCACCGAGTTCAAGATGATAGGTATAATGATTGTCGGGTAAGGTCGAATCGTAATTAAGCAGACTGTTGTACTCGATATACCCAAGGCTTTGATAGTTAAGCTCATTGTTTTCCGGGTGATTCAGCGCAACCAATGTACCAAGCGTGTCTACACGGAATAAATACGGATCGTCATACTCTCCAAGAGGGTATCCGTCGGCATCCAAGTCATCGATTGTGTAGTTTACTGCATTCTCACTGGTCGTTACGACATCGATTAGAATGACGTATGCACCGTCAAAGCTTCCGTCCTCTCTGACAAATGCAGGCAGTTCACCGACTTCCCACTCGTTATTCTCGTTTTTGTACGCAAGTGCTTCACTCAGGAAACAATTCGTATCGGGAATTCCGTCAATCGATGTTACGATTTTAGCATCGGTAAGAGTGTGAACTAATTTACCGGATTTTAAGATAGTCGGTTCTTCAAAACTGTCTCCGATTTTAAGGGTTTCTTCGGGATTGCCCTCTGTTGGGGTCTCAGTTATCGAATTACCTGATGTATCCGTGGGTTTTTGTGTAGGTTTTAATTCACAGCCCGACAGTGAAATAAGCAAACAAAACACAAACAATAAACATATTGTCTTCTTCATAAAAAATGCCCTTTCTCTATAAGATGATCTCATTATAGAGAAAGGGTGCATAGAACCTGCATTTGCTTTTGCATAAGTTTTGCATAGTTTTGAATTATTTTACCGTACAGTACAGTCCGTCAATGCCCAAATACAGCTCAATTACTACTTCGTCCGTACCATCGGAACAGACTAAGCTCATCGCCCACGCATTAGTTTCCGTTTGGCGACAATTGTCAATACTGTATTCAACGCTTATGTTTCCCAAATAGCATGTAGCAAAATGCTTGATGTTTGACTCTGCGACAGATACATATTCATCCGAGTTTTCAACATTATCGGAGTAATTGATAAAATACATCCCGCCTGTGGAATCGTCTATCAGTAACTCTATGAACCTATTTTCGAGTCCCTCCATCCTTACCTTCCAAAATACATTGTACTGCGCTGTCTTTTCAACATCATAATACAACATGGGTTCACAAGCGGATACTGTCCAATCGCCG
>CAYPXV010000064.1:0-4414 GCA_964414925.1 uncultured Clostridium sp.
CTCCGTCAAAAATCAAAGATTTTTGCCACCTCCCCTTTATAAAGGGTCGGCGAACCCCTCCGTCAAAAATCAAAGATTTTTGCCACCTCCCCTTTATAAAAAAGGGGAGGCTATACACGGTGTAATGCTTATTTGACGGTATCGAGGTTCGTCATTTGGGGAAGTCATACAGCAAATGGAAGATGTGAATAAATTAGTGGAAGATAAAGCTGAAGTTTTAATGTCGAAAGATAAAAAACAGACCCGACATCCGTCGGGTCTGGAATCAGTTACGTTTGATCATGCCTGGAGCATGGGGGAGCTCAAGGACAGAACCTTGGTCTTTTCGAGGTGAGTGCGGAGGATTGCGGATGCGTACTCGCTATCACCGGTGCGGCATGCTTCAAGGAGTTTATAATGCTCGGTACGTGCCTGACCGCTGACTTCCGCTGCCGAATAGTAGGGGCGAACATAGCGGTCAACATTTGCGTGGAGCTGCTCAATCAACTGAAGCAGGAACTGGTTCTCGGTTGCTTCGTAGATAGCAAAGTGGAAGGCAAGGTTGAGGTCTTCCAGTCTGTTGATATCGGTTTCGAGTTCTGCCTGCTGGAGGATGTCGGCTGCCTTTTCGATGTTCCTGTCGGTGACGAGGGGGATTGCCGCACGAATTGCACCCATTTCGAGGATGATTCGTGTATCCATAGCACATTCGAGTTCTTCACGGGTGAGCTTTGTTACAACTGCACCTCTGTTGGGGTAAATACGTACAAGACCCTGCGCATCAAGCTGACGGAAAGCTTCCCTTACGGGGATATGGCTTACGCTAAGCTGTGCCGAAATCTCGTCCTGACGAAGGGGCATTCCTCCGGGGAGAACGCCGCGAATGATTGCCGTGCGAAGTACCTGGAAGACCCAGTCTCTCGCTGCCATTGATCGTTGTTGCATTTCTTCTGCGATGTCTTTAAGCTGCATGTAAAATTCTCTCTTTCAAACAATAATTTTTCGTATGCAGTTGCTCCGCATACCTCATCGTATCTATTTTATCACTATACTATATTGTTGTCAAGTGTTTTTTTGAATTTTTTTAAAATAATTTTTGTTTTTTTATCTTTTAGGAAAATTTACTTGATTATGAACAAAAAATACGAGGCAGCGCAAACTGTTCGCCGCCCCGAATTTGATTTATCAGTTTATACCGAGTGCCATTCGAATGATGAGCGTTGCATCGGTAACATTGATTTCATCGTCACCGTTGACGTCTGCATTGCCGAGGTACTGTTCGGGAATGGTTGAAATCTCAAGCGCATATCTTAAAACATTTGTTGCATCGCTGATATCTACAACACCGTCGCCGTTGACGTCTCCGATAAGACCTACAGGGGGTTCGGTTTCATCATAAGGTATGAACAGACCCAAAATCTCACAACCGCCGTCACCGTTTATTCTGCCGTAGCTTTCGCTTGCACCCGTTTCGGGATCGATAACCCTAAGTTCATTTTCGTAGCCGTAAGCATTTTTCCACTGTGACCAGTAGATAACATCGTTTTCATGGTCGTAAGTCATAGACTGCTGCTGGAAACATTCCGCACCCGTACCGCCGACATTGCCGATTATCTCAGCGGTTTCAAGATTAATCTCGCAAAGCATTGCCTCACCGTAGTTCATAGCACCCATGCCTGCAAGAAGTACATATCCCGTACCATCCGTTCCTATTGCAATGGAATAATAGTAGGGGAGATTTACACTTTCATCGCTGTTTGTAATCTGACCTACAAGCGTGCTTTCACCGGTGGTTAAATCAACGGTGTAAAGTTCAATAGAACCAGTGGCTAGGCTCATTGCAAGGTAATACATCGTATCATTTGCATAGTTGTACGCCATGTCGAGCACCATGTTCATATCGTCACCGCAACCGTAGTATTCGGGATTGATTTCACCGTTCAGGAAATCTTCAAAGCTCATTCTGAAAAATTCCTCCGGGGCATAGCCGTAACCCAAAAATCCGTAAATGTATCCGTCAACATATTCCGCAGCGGCAACCGCCGTTTCTCCACCGGACGAGTTCCACTGCTCACTGTATTCGACTACGCTTGTTTCGGGATCTACATCGTTAAATGTTGCCCAAATGCAAGGTTGGCGAAAATAACCGTTGCCCTGACTGAAATACAGACTTTCCGCAGCAAGCATACCGTACAATTGAACCGCAGGCTGTGCTTCGGTAACTGTAACAACGCAGCTGTCGATAAAGCCTCCGTCCTCGGTGCATACGCTGACGGTTGTCGTTCCTTCGCTTACGCCGCGAACAAAACCATTATCATCAACATATGCTATCGTTTCATCTTCGGAATCAAAATAGACATTCTTATTGCTTGCGATTCTCGGGAGGATTTCAAATTGCAACTCCGCCTTGCGACATGCCGCTACGCTGATAGGTCCGTTGGTAATCTCAATGCTTTGAACCGCTACGGCATCTCCTACATGGATATTATCAAGCCATGCGGTATCAAGTCCTTCGGCTTTACTCGTATCCTTTTCATACTGCCATGCGATTTCGTGAGTACCTGCACTCAGTTCGTAAATGTAACCCGTCCAAGCGACTTCGCCGGACCACTGCGCTACTCTTTCGCCGTCAACATAAAAACGCAAACAATCCATTCCTTCTTCACTGCTGACGGAAAATTCAAAAGCTATTATCTCGCCTTCTTCCGTTGTCACAGTTGTACTTACGGCGGAGATGGACATCTTGACTTCTCCCAAATCCTCGTCGTAAACTCCGTCTACGCCCTGATTGGTTGACATTGCGTGATCTCCCTCGATTGCCCAAGGGAAATCGCCTTCGGAAACAAAGTGCAGCCCGTCGCCAGCATAGTTCAATGCTTCGTCCAGCGTTGCCGCATCTTTAACACCCGTCTCCGCCATGGAGGGGAATACCATGCCCGATAAAACGAGCATCGCCGCCATTATAACGGCAAAAATCTTCTTCATCATCATTTCTACTCCTCTCATTTTCTTAACGTTAGGTTTTTACCGAACGTTATTATTAGATGGTAAACTAAATATACTCTGTTTTCGGGCGTTTGTCAATAGCTTTTTTGAAATTATTATGATATAATCTTAAAAGAAACGATAGCAAGTGATTAAGAGGAGAACGAAATGATAAGTTATAAACCCATTCCCTATTTGGAAGCGAGCTTTTTTTTGGCAAACAGGGAATCGAAGAAAAGTTCAAAGGAGTTTTTCGGTTCAAGGCGTGAGTCTATAAACGACGCAGACGGTAGGCTCGATGAATACATCGATATGCTAATACAGCTTGAACAGCGACTTGAAAGGAGTATAACGGCGGATGCAACCACGGTTTCCATGCTGTTTAAGCCTCTTGACGGCGGAGTTTACATGGGGCGTATGCCGTCAACACTCTTTGCCGCAAATCTTATTGTTCATGATATTGCAAATTACAATGACGGTGCGGACTGTTTCTCTGTTCTTCGCGAAAGGAAGGAATCGGTACAGGCGTCGATAGCTAATTGGATAACGCACAATAATAAAATTTATTCGAAAATAACCACGGATGAACTATTTATACTTTTAAAAAGAAGCGGATTATCTTCCGACGCTAAGTTGCTGATCATGGATATTGCCATAGACTATGAGAACTACGTTAATCTTCTTGAGAAGACGTTGACTCCGGTTGCGAATGAATTTGCGGCAGCGTCGGACTTATACGCTCCGCTTATCGAAAAGTTCAAATCATGTTATCCTAAGAACCTTGACATAGAGAACATGATTGCGGATTCGCTTCAGAATCACGATTTCGGGACAAAGAAGATGAACGTATTCCCGATGGTATCGTACTATCCGCACAGAATCGTAAATATCAGAAATGACAGCATAGATATAGGTGTTGGAGTTCTATACGATTTTCTAAAAGAAAATTACAATCCCAATGTTCGCACAAAGGAAAAACTTTCAAGTATAATGACCGTATTGGGCGGAAAGAACCGATTTAACATAATCGCAAGGCTTGCCGACGGACCCGTATACGGCAGAGAAATTGCCAAGCTTCTCGACGTCGCTCCGGCAACAGTTTCTCAACATATGTCTCTGCTGCTCGGTGCAGGACTTGTCAAGCTCGAAAATGAGGGCACAAAGGTTTACTATTCCCTTAACCGTGAAGGAATGGAGGACTTCATTCAAATGCAAAAGGAACTGTTTTTGAAGTAGTGATGAACTTGAAAGAAATACGTTAATGTTAAAACCGGTTACAAGTAGATTCTTACCTGTAACCGGTTTATAGTTTTAAATCTGATTAATCATGCTTTTTGAAAAGCATTGCACCTGCGCCGCAGACGAGTGCGCAAATACCCAGACCCGACAGTGCGAAAGCACCTGTGGGAGGAACGGGGTTAGGTGTTTGGGTGGGCTGTACCGGCGGTTC
>CAYPXV010000064.1:4514-9230 GCA_964414925.1 uncultured Clostridium sp.
AAGCACCTGTGGGAGGAACGGGGTTAGGTGTTTGGGTGGGCTGTACCGGCGGTTCCTCTGTAGGTTCAACGGTAGGCTCGGCAGTGGGCTCGGGGGTAGGTTCTACATCGCCGATATACCTTGCGCCGGGTGCTTCAACCTGGTCAATATTGACTGTGAACTGGTCGGATACATCGTAGTGGCGGAAAGCCACGCGAATAGCCATGCCCTCATAGTCGCTTAAATCAACCGAATACTGCTGATAGGGATTCGATGCAACGAAGTATTCAATCTCGTCACTCCATGTCTGACCGTCATCGGTGGAAACATAGATACCGATGACTTCTTCAAACCAATAAACATCCTGACCTTCCATATAGAAAGTCAATTCACTGCCTGCAATGAAGGCGGGGCTTATAAGCCAGTTGTCGGGCGTAAGTGCGCCGTAGCCGTTGATATAAGATTCGGAATTGACAACACCGTCTCCTTCATAAGGATCGATACCGTCCTCATAGGTAAGCCAACGCCAGTCAAATCCGTCACCGTCGGAGTCTATGCTTGACCATTCACCGTCTACAAACGGATCTTCTTCAAAATACCATGCGACAAGATTGGGGTCTCTGTAGCTTGCGGTAATGGTTATATCCTCCCATACGGCAAGACCGTCATAATCCCAACCGATGAAATTATATCCCTCATGCTCGGGAGGGGTCGGGAAATCATCGTAGTCCAAAACGGAGCCGGGAGCGGTAGTATAAGAAGTGAATATAGTACCGTCAAGTCCGTCACGGAACGAAATTGTAACATCCTCTGCGGGAGCAGGCGGTGCAACATAAAGGTCGTTCATGGTGAAAAGACCTACAACTTCCGCACCGCCGCCGATTTGACCTATCATTGTTGCAACACCTGTTTCAGTGTCCACGGTACATAAACCGTTGTTCTCGCTGTCATAATACTGAGCCCAATACATCGTATTCGTATTGTGATCCCATGTAGCGGACTGTATGTATCTGAGATTAAGTCCCGTTGAACCGATAAGCGTGGTTGTTGCATTGCTTAAATCAAGGCTATAAAGCATTGCAGGCTCGCCGTATTCGAGAACGTATGCGTCGCCGTCAGTGCTGATGGCAATATTTGCGGCGGTAACATCAAGCGTTCCGACCTCTGTAAGCCTTCCGTTTGTAAGATTTATTATGCACAAATCCAGATAATCGGTTTCACCAAGGGATACTATGGCGTACATCTTCTGATCCGCATGGTTGAATGCCATATCCAAAACCATTGCAGGGTCAATGGACGGACCTATAACCGTATACTCCCATGTAACGGGGTCGAGGGAATAAAATTCACCCGTTCCGCTCAAGTAACCGTAAACAACACCGCCGGCAAATTCTGCGGCAATGGTATCATCCATCATCGCCTCCATCACGGCATCGCCGGGGTTCTCGCTTGAGAATCTGCCCCATGCACAGTCAAATCCGTCGGCGTCAACGGAAAAATAACCGTAAATCTCGGAAGCCGTATCTGCTGTCTCCGCTTCAACCGTCATAAGTGCCGACGTAATTCCGGCAAATGCAGCCAAAGTCAACATCATCACCATAAGTGACGCAAGTATCTTCTTCATTTTTTGTCCTTTCTGCTCCGCTTATGTATCCATTACAAACATAAACAGATATTTTGTCAATTAAAGCGAACAAATTCACTTTAACCAATTATACATCATCCCCGAATTAAGTCAAGCGATTATTTAAAAAAAGGGGAAGAAATATGATACTGCCATTTTTAGATTAAACGTCATTGACAAGGAAGTATTTTATTTAAATATAAAGACTGCTCACACTCTCCCCACAACGATATAACCGCCGTCATTTGTGCCCGATACGATATAATCTGTAATCGGGGCGGGTATCTGTATCGGCTGCTGTTCGGGCACGAAATAGATAACGTAGCCGCCTGTGAGGGAAACTGTTCTGTCGGTTTCGTTGTAATGAGCAACGTCGATATAGCCGTCTTTCTGTTCAAATTCAATATCGGCATCTTTGACGAACAACATCCCCGTTTGCGGTGAATATTGCTTTATCTGCTCGATAAATTCTTCATAGGTAATATTGAGTGCGGTAACGGCATGGGCAACAGGTATTCCGAGGTACCTGAAATGCCAGGGCTCATATGCGATGTGCGTTATCTGTTCGCTGCCTATCGGATAGCGAAGTATAAAACCGTAATCGCTGCAAATTTTACCGAACCATTCCCTGTCGGGGTGATATTCGAGCGGAACACGCTGTAAGTCGGCATCCACTGTTGACAGATCTACCGCAAAGCCCGTGTGATGTTCGCTTGCACCGGGTGATGCAACATAGATCTTTGCCATTTCCTCTCCGTGATCAATGACGTAGTTATCATAGAGCTGCTGCTGATATTGTTCGGTTCTGTAACCGCTGGTAACGTACAGTCTATAGCCGTTATGTTCGTAAAAAACTTTGCCGAGTTCCGTCAATGCCTGTGTCATCAGGCTCGGAAGTTCGATATCCTCTCTGTCCGTCAGCAGATACTCGCCCTGTGCTATCGGCTCTGTTTGTATTTCGTTTGTATGGGAATAGAAATGTTCATAATTTACAAGCACAAGCATACCGTCATCCGCACGCAGTTCATCCTCTGCCACGGTAAAAAACGGTGCGGGTGTAGCTGTGGGCATTTCGGGTAGGGGAGTTTGCTGTTCGTATGCCGTTTGCGGCGGTAAGCTCTGCTGAGCCGAGCTACAGCCCAGTGCGGTTAAAAGAATCAGTGCCGCCAAAAGAATAATCGGTTTGTTAAGATGTTTTTTCATACTTTCCTCCGTTTAAATTTTTTAAACCCGTTCATAATGATAACTCAATTGAATTTCATAGTCAATAATGAATTTTTCATCGGTCAATATTCGACTTAAACAGACCCGATACTCGCCCCCGAATCGACCGAACTTTAGTTGCGGCAGTGTTACAATATTGATACGTAGGAGGGCTGTTTCCATGTATATTGAGCTTTTCTTGCTTGATAACCTCCTGATGAACCTCTTGGTTCTGCACCTTTCGGCTGCAATACTGTCCGTGCGTCCGAGAAGAACCCGATTCTTCCTTTTCTCGCTTGCGGCATCGGTTTACGCAGCCATCGGTGCGGGGCTGAATCCGATACTGCTTAAATTACCTGCTAAATTTGCGGCGTCAATCGCAATGTCTTTCTTTCTCCCATGTAAAAATTTGAGAGAATTTTTAAAGAACTACTTCGCACTTATCTTCTCCACGCTCTGTTCGGGCGGTGCAGTGTTCGGTATTTGTCTGGTGTTTGGCAGCGATTTTTCCTCCGGTATCGGTCTGCACTGCTTTATACTCGGTATTTTTATCGTTTCACTTTTGCCCGGTAGGTTCAGAAAACTGCTGACGCATAAATCCCTATGCGATAATGCCGCTGTGCTTGAAGTCTCCCTCCGCAGCGATAAGAATCTTTCACTTGCCGCATTGATAGATACGGGGCATAGCCTTTGTGAACCGCTCTCGGGGCTTCCCGTAATCCTGCTACCTGCAAAATACGCTAAAACCCATACTCTTAAAAGTATCAGTATCGTCACTTTGACTACCGCTTCGGGTAAAACCCTGCTTCCGATTTACTGCCCCTCTTCCGTCAAGGTCAACGGCTTTTCCGTCTCGGCATTTGTTGCCTTTGCCCATGTCGCCTTTGCCGTCATACCCCCGACTCTTGCCGTAAATCATAATTCGTCCGACAACGAATAATATCAGTCAAAAGGAGATTTCCATGAACAGCATTTTCCGATTCATCCATGCACGCATTTGTGCCCTTTTTAATAAACTTCGCTCTCTCCTATTCGGTGAAAGCTTCTATATCTCCGGCGGAGAATCCCTGCCCGCACCCCTTTCCGCTGATGAGGAGTTGCAGCTCACATCCCGTCTGGCTCAAAAGGATTTGCAGGCAAGAAACACCTTGATTGAACATAACCTCCGTCTTGTCGTTTATATCGCAAAACGCTTTGAAAATACGGGCATTGGCATCGATGACCTTATCTCCATCGGCACAATCGGTCTGATTAAAGCCGTTAATACTTTCCGTACCGATAAAAATATCAAGCTCGCCACCTATGCAAGTCGCTGTATAGAAAATGAAATCCTAATGTTTTTACGAAAATCCAACAGGCTTAAACTTGAAGTCAGTCTCGATGAACCCCTGAACGTCGATAGGGACGGTAACGAACTGCTTCTCTGCGACATCCTCGGTACGGATGATGATATCGTCAGCCGTGAAATAGAGGATAAAGCAGAACTTGATATCCTTCGTGAGGCTGTCTCTCGTCTTAATGAACGTGACAGAAATATCATCTCCCTCCGCTTCGGGCTGAACGGTAAACGTGAATACACCCAAAAACAGGTCGCAGATATGCTCGGTATCTCTCAAAGCTATATCTCCCGTCTTGAAAAACGTATCCTTTCCGATTTGCATGACGACATGCTTCGCAGTTTGTCCTAGGTCATTTCTTTGTTGACGACATGCTTCGCAGTTTGTCCTAATCCTTTTCTTTGCTGTCATCATGCTTCGCAGCTTATCCTAAGCTTTTTCTTTGCTGTCACCATGCTTCGCAGTTTGTGTAAAAAAGTTTTAAAAAAATTTTTCCATGTGGTTTGTACTAAATCATTCGATATGCGTTTTCGGATGTGAAAACTGTGGATAACTATGTGGATAACTATGTGA
>CAYPXV010000065.1:0-9212 GCA_964414925.1 uncultured Clostridium sp.
CCCGCCACCTCCGCCTTGGCAAGGCGGCGCTCTACCAAATGAGCTATTCCCGCATAGAGGTGGTCGTTATTCTATTGAGATACACCAATGTGTGCACCATTAAAATGGAGCGGGTAATGGGACTCGAACCCACTATCTCAGCTTGGAAGGCTAATGTGTTACCATTACACTATACCCGCTTACTGGTGCGGGCGAAGAGACTTGAACTCATACGCCCTATCGGCACCGGAACCTAAATCCGGCGCGTCTGCCAATTCCGCCACGCCCGCATACGGCTCTGAAAGAGCCTACCCCAAATAGAGCATGGTGACTCGTCGGAGATTCGAACTCCGGACACCTTGATTAAAAGTCAAGTGCTCTACCGACTGAGCTAACGAGTCAAATCTGGCTGGGGTGGCAGGATTTGAACCTACGATGCGGGAGTCAAAGTCCCGTGCCTTAACCTCTTGGCGACACCCCAATGGAAACTCCCACACGGTTTGAAATGGGGTGAGTGGTGGGATTTGAACCCACGACTTCCAGAGCCACAATCTGGCGCTCTATCCAGCTGAACTACACCCACCGCATGGCACGTCTGTAGGGATTCGAACCCTAGACCTACGGCTTAGAAGGCCGTTGCTCTATCCTGCTGAGCTACAGACGCATTTTTTCATGGATTAGTCCGTTTGCGTCCGATGCTCATGACCAATCCGCTGACATCGCTGTATTTTAGCAAAGTTTTTTCCCTTTGTCAATAACAATTATCAATTATTTTTATATATCTTGTTTTCCGTTCCAATTAATAATTGCTTCGATAATCTGTTCCTGATTTGAGCAAGTGAGAATACCGCTTTTCATCGACTTTGACGAACACGTATACGGCAGTTCAAGTTCGGCATTGGGTACAACGAACCAGCCCTCGTTGATAAGCGAAGCGATCTCGGAAACTTTGCTCGGGTTAAGCTCCGTTTTCTTTGAAAGGGAATCGTACAAAATTATCTTTGACAAAGATGAAGCGATAATGCCCAGAAAAATGCCTATCAGCGAAACGAGTAAGGGAATGGCACGACCGGCAGCCGAGAGCATTTCGCAAAGCGGTTTGATGCAAACAACGCAAAGAACGATTGCCAAAGCGATACCCGTTCCCAGACATATGGGCAAGAAGTTCATAAGTCCTATATGTTTTCTGCATTTTTTGCATACGGGAAGCTGTACGGGCACAACAAAACTTACATCACGCTTATAGCCTTTATTCTCTTTTGCACTTTCATTCGTTGCTTTGGGATGAAGATGTGCAAGCGGAAACCTTGCATAGCCTGCGTCGGCAGCCTTCTTTTCACCGCTGCAAAGGCAACAGCTTTCGCCGTTTTTAATTTCCTCAAGTCCTCCGTAGGGCATTGCGGCGGCAATGGTTCTTATATCCTCCATGATCTGCTGCTGTGTCTGTCTGTCCTTTTTGCGAACGGAGCAGGAAGAACATGACCTTGCATTGAGAAGTTTACAATGCGGCGTTCCCGAAAGCAGACAGCTTTCACAGGTATGATTTCTTTCAAATTCGGAATCAATATTTTCCATAGGGTGTTCCATTTATAATAATCCTTTCTATAACCGGGACAACAATTTAATCTTAAAAAAGTCCTTTCTATAACCGGGGCAACGATTTAATCTTAAAAAAGTCCTTTCTATAACCGGGGCAACGATTTAACCCAAGTATCATACTTCAATTTCGGTCCTGCGTCAATAGTTTTGTAAAGAGACACGGGACAAATTCGTCGTATTGCGCTCAAATTTTCGTTCCCGTGCTCAACTTTATTCAGGCACGGGAACAGGATTGACAGTTAGAAGCCGTAAGAAGTATCAAGCTCATCGAGAGTACCGAAGGTACAACCCATTTCGAGCATCTCCTCAATCATGTCGCCGATTAATTCGACACTAGTCTGATCCGTATCATGGGCAAGAAAGATGAGAGGCTTGTTGTTGTTTATTGCCATATTAAGTGTTTGCTCAAAAGATGTAAAAAGGTAATCCTTTTTCGGCAAATCCTCTTTATTTCCGCCGGGCCAGCGGTCGTTATCACCGAAAGTCCAGTCGTAGTAATGCCAACCGTTTTCCTCTAGACGGGACATAATTTCTTCCCTCATCTCATCAGAACACCAACTCGTTTTGCTTCCGCCGGGGAAACGGACAATCTTGTTGTTCGAGGGCGGAGTGCCGACGGCATTCTCGTATGCTTTACACCATTGTTCAACATCCGCCATAAACGAGTCAACCGATTCGTAAACTACATCCATTTCATGTGAAAAAGTATGGCAGCAGACAAGATGCCCGCGTTCCACCTCATCACGCACCGTTTCGGGGTATCTGTTTATGAAATAACCGACGGTAAAGAACGTAACCTTCACGCCATACTCGTCGAGAGTATCGAGCAATTGTTCGGTATACTTATTAGGTCCGTCATCGAAAGTCAAATAGACTCTCAATTCCTGTACGGGCTTTTCCGTATCCTCCGGCTCGGAGGTGGAAGTAATCGGCTCGGAAGTTTTCACGGGTTTTTTGTCGGAAGATTCCGCCTCATTCGTTTCCGGCGGTACGGTCGGAAACGAATCAACTTGCGATTGTTGAGGCGGCTGTGTAGGCTGCGATAGAGGTTGTTGGGTAGTTTTACCCAAGTCGGGTCGGGGGGTGTTACCGAAATTACTGACGGTAACGGTTGAACATGCGGTAAGAATAACCGCAGCGTTGATAATACATACAATGATATAAAGAGTAATTTTCTTTAGTCGTGCTATCATGTTTTTCTCCTGTATTTTGCCTTATATTCAGTTGTTGGTAAGTAAATCTCTGCCCGTCATTTCCTTGGGAACGGGTAAGCCCATCATGCCCAGAAGCGTGGGAGCGATATCGCAAAGCCTTCCGCCCTCGATAAAGCGACGATGCCTCAAGTCATTTGATACGAATATGAGCGGAACGGGGTTTGTCGTATGCGCCGTAAACGGCGAACCGTTTTCGCTTATCATGCGTTCGCAGTTTCCGTGGTCGGCGGTAATGAGGCATTCTCCGCCGTTGGCAAGGATACGGTCTACCACACGTTTAGTGCAGGTATCCACAGCCTCTACTGCCTTGACGGCTGCATTAAGGCTGCCTGTATGCCCTACCATATCGGGGTTTGCGAAATTAAGAACCATGAAATCGAACCTTCCCGAATCTATCATTTCGCACGCTTTGTCCGCAACCAGGTATGCACTCATCTCGGGTTTCAAGTCGTAAGTTTTAACCGCCGGGGACGGAATAAGCTCACGTTTTTCGCCGGGATACGGTTCTTCGATACCTCCGTTGAAGAAGAAGGTAACATGAGCGTATTTCTCCGTTTCCGCAATGTGGAATTGAGACTTGCCCAATTTGGAAAGATGTTCCGCCAGTGTGTTTTTTGGGGTTTCCGTTTTGAAAGCGATATCCACTCTGTCCGCAAATGCCGCATCGTATTTGGTGAAGCAGACATAGTGAACGGGGAAGTATCCGAGCTTTCTCTCGAAACCGTCAAATTCCTTATCGATAAAACAGTGGGTAATCTCACGGGCACGGTCGGGTCTGAAATTAAAGAAGATAACGCTGTCGTTCTCCTTTATCGTTGCAATCGGTTCATTATCGGCATCGGTTATGATACTCGGGAGCATGAACTCATCTGTAAGACCGTTATCATAGGATGCTCTCACCGCTTCTTCGGCAGAACGATATTTTTCACCCTCTCCGTATACCATGGCGGCATAAGCTTTTTCGATACGGTCATAGTGATTATCGCGATCCATGGCGTAGTAACGACCGCAAACCGTTGCAATCTTTCCGCAATCGATACCCGTAAGGGAAGCTTCAAGCCTCGAAATGAATTTCGAACCGCTCTTGGGGGGAGTATCTCTGCCGTCCATGAAGCAGTGGATGTACACCTTTTTTAGTTTATGAGATTTTGCAAGTCTCACAAGAGCAATCAAATGCTCGATATGACTGTGTACACCGCCGTCCGACAGCAGTCCGTAAAGGTGCAAGCTTGAATCATGCACACGACAATTTTCAATCGCACCCAATAAGGCAGGGTTTGAATTGATATTGCCGTTACGCACCTCCGTAGTGATGCGCAACAGCTCCTGATACACAATTCTTCCCGCACCTATATTAAGGTGTCCGACTTCGGAATTGCCCATTTGACCGAACGGGAGACCGACGTCCTCACCCGACGCACTGATAAGCGTATCGGGATACATTGCCATATAGGAATGTATAAAGGGCGTTCCCGCCAGTGCAATTGCATTTCCGTTCCTGTCTCTACGGTATCCGAAGCCGTCAAGAATAATCAATGCAGTTAATTTTTTCACAGTTTAAACCACTTTACAGTTATTAGGCGTGAACCACCTTGGCAAAGTCCTCTGCTTTAAGGCTTGCTCCGCCGATAAGTCCGCCGTCAATCTCGGACATTGCTTTAAGTGCTGCGGCATTTTTCGCATTCATGCTTCCGCCGTACAGTATACGGGTTCTCTGTGCAAACTCTATTCCGTAAAGATTTGCGATTACCTTGCGAATTGCGCCGATGGTACGGTTCGCTTCTTCTTCGGTTGCGGTTTTGCCCGTGCCTATAGCCCAGATGGGTTCATATGCTACTACGATGCGCTCCGCTTTTTCACTGTCAATACCCTTATACAATGCTTCTACCTGCGATGCAAGGAATGCATCCGTAATTCCGGCTTCACGCTGTTCAAGCGTTTCTCCTACGCAAACGATGGGGATAATATCATTTTCAAGTGCAGCCACAGTACGCATATTCACGGTCTCATCCGTTTCGCCGAAATACTGTCTGCGTTCGCTATGTCCTATTATCGCATATTCCACGCCTATGCACTTGAGCATATCGGCACTTATTTCACCTGTGTACGCACCTTTTGCAGCCCAGTGCATATTCTGCGAACCGATATGGATGTTGCTTCCCTCCGCTTTCTTTGCTGCGCAGCAAAGGTCAACGAACGGGGGACAAACCACCACGTCGCATTTTGCATCCGCAACCAGGGGGACGAGCTGTGAAACAAGCTCCTTCGCTTCATCACGGTTCATATTCATCTTCCAATTGCCGGCAACAAGCTTTTTACGCTCGGGTCTGTCCATAAGGCAGGCGATACCGGGAAGTGTCTTGCCTTCCAAAAACTCAAGGCTTGCTCCGCCGCCGGTGGATATATGAGTCATCTTATCGCCCAGACCGAATTTATTTACTGCCGAGGCGGTATCGCCGCCGCCGATAATGGTAATTCCGTCGCATTCTGCGCAGGCTTTAGCGACAGCTTCGCTGCCGTGTGCCGCATTTGAAAATTCAAATACGCCGACAGGACCGTTCCAGATTACGGTTTTGGCTTGGCTTATTATCTGTGCAAATTTTTCGCAGGACTTAGGTCCTATATCAAGACCGATATAGCCGTCGGGCATCTTATCGAAGTCTACAGTCAAGAAGTTGGCGTCATTGCCGAAGTCGTCAGCCACAACGCTGTCGGTGGGAAGAACCAGTTCAACACCCTTTGCCTTTGCTTCTTCCATAAGCTCGGCTGCTATCTCCACGCTGCCGGGGCTAAGCTCCGATTCGGGAATGTTGCAACCCATAGCCTTGTAAAAAGGGTATCTCATGCCGCCGCCGATGAGA
Organism: uncultured Clostridium sp.; assembly: GCA_964414925.1. GTDB lineage: Bacteria > Bacillota > Clostridia > Christensenellales > CAG-138 > PeH17. The sequence goes on from CAYPXV010000065.1 coordinate 5,654, forward strand.
AGCTTATCGCATTTTGTCAAAAGGTTGCGTATAACGCCTATCTTATCGTTGACTTTCTTACCGCCTAAAATTGCGATGAAAGGTCTTTGAGGTTCGGCAAGGGCATTGCCCATGATGCGGAGTTCCTTTTCGATAAGAAAACCGCATACGGCGGGGAGGTAGTTCGCTACTCCTGCGGTCGAAGCATGGGCACGATGAACTGTGCCGAATGCATCGGATACATATACGTCCGCAAGCGAGGCAAGCTGCTTTGCAAACTCGGGATCGTTCTTTTCTTCTTCCGCATGGAATCTCAGATTTTCAAGAAGCAGTATCTCTCCGTCCTTCAACGACTCAGCCTTTAATCTTGCATCCTCTCCGATAACGTCCTTTGCAAACAGGATATTGGTCTCGGGCAACAACTGCTTTAATCTTGCATAAACGGGTGCAAGGCTCTTTTCGGGTGAAAACTGTCCGTTGGGTCTGCCCAGATGAGAACAGAGCACGGTCTTTGCTCCGTTTTCAACCAGGTAGCGTATTGTGGGCAACGCTCCGACAATACGGCTGTCATCCGTTATTCTCAGTTCCGCATCAAGCGGTACGTTAAAGTCAACGCGGACAAGCACACGCTTGCCTGTTACAGGTATATCTTTTACCGAAAGCTTATTCATTTTATTTCCCTCCTGAATATTCGGAATGTATAAATACTCTCTTCATTCTTTATCTTACTCAATTATACCATGCAAATACACGACTTTCAACATCATTTATCAAATTTTGCACAAAATTAACGACGTAAAATTCGGTATCCCGCATTTAACACAAGAAATATATGGAAAAGACTTGAAAAAAAAGCTCAACTGTGTTAGTATTGGTTAACGCAGATAAACTGTGTAGGGTTCGGCAACGAAAGCAAGGCGTTGTCGAGCATAAAATACTTTGAGAGGAGTATACATAATGAAAAAATATCTTGCAATGCTCATGGCAATCATCATGGTTTTGTCAATAGTAACAATACCTACGTTTGCAGAGACAGCAGAGGGTATGCCCGAGAATTTGAGCATATGTCCTCAAGACAGAATAAATGAAAACGAAGACGAACCGCTCACATGGGATTTCGAAGAGAATCCTTTTGATGAGGGTTGGACAATGATCGACCAGGACGGCGACGGATACAACTGGACTTGGTCATACGACGAAGGCTTGAGTCCCTACTCGGGTCTGGGTATGGTTCAGTCCCTTTCCTATGACAACTCCGTAGGTGCTCTTACCCCCGATAACTGGCTCATCACACCGTCATTCACAGCCGGTGTTGCACTTTCTTTCTACATGATGGCTCAGGATCCCTATTGTGAGGGTGACAAGATCGGCGTTTATGTTTCCACCGACGACGGCGCAACATGGAGCGAAGAAATCGCAAACTACACCGCAACCATGAATTACGTTCGTCAGATTATCGATACCAGCGAATACGAAGGACAGACCGTTAAGTTTGCATTCCGCCATTACGATGTAGTAGACATCTATATGGTAAATATCGATAAGGTTCAAGTATTTGAAGAGGGCATGCCCCTTGATACCAACCCCATCGAGAATCCCGCAAACCTTATAGGTTACGTCGCTTCCGATCCTCAGCTCCCGATGAACGTTTGGGGTTCATTCTCCGAAGCGGAGCCTATGAACGTTACCGTTCTCGCAGAGCATGAACACAATACCTTTGCAGCCGCAACCGCAGGCGATATCATTTACGGATATAACTACGACGGCACAGACACAAGGTATTACACAATGGATACTGAAACCATGATCCCCTTCTATCCCGGCACCAGCTCCGGCAGCAAGATCGTTCTCGGAATGGCATTTGACTATACAACAAATACCATGTATGCCGTAGCAACCGATGATTCCCAGCAGGTTCGCGGTCTTTACATTGTTGACCGTGCGCTTGGCGGACTCACACATGTCGATAATTTTGATATCGATGGCAATATCGCAACATTCGCAATCGATAACGAAGGTAACGCATACGGTATCGAATACGAAACAGGTATTCTTTATTCCATCAATCTTGAAACCGCAGAATGTACTTTTATCGGCAGCACCGGCATCGAGCTTTATTTCGTTCAGTCCATGACTTGGGATATGAACACCAACAAGCTCTTGTGGGCACAGTTCGGTTATAACGGTACGCTCTATGTTGTAGATCCCGAGACTGCGGAATGTACTGCTCGCGGTACTATCGGACGCGGTTCCGAAATAGTCGGTCTTTGCACCGTTTGCGACATTGAGGTTGAACCTCCCCACTATGACGACCCCGTCATAACTTTCTATGATTCATATCAGCATGAAGAAATCAGTACCATGACTGTTGAGGCAGGTACGGTTCTTGACCCCTCCACCTTCCCCGAAGCTCCTATTCATGAGGGCATCGATTTTATCGGTTGGGACTATGACGGTAACGCCGTTTGGGGCGATCTTACCGTAAACGCATGTTATCGTGACCCCAACAACACCGCTTGGTACTTCGAAACCGACCCCATTCTTGACGGCTGGACAATGGTTGACCAGGATGGCGACGGAAGAAACTGGAAATGGATTCATGGCGATGATTCCAACGGTTACCTCCTGCATGAAGGTACCGGTCTGATGATTTCCGAATCTTATGATAATGATACATGGGAAGCCCTTTTCCCCGATAACTGGCTCATCACTCCCTCGTTCATGGGCGGCGGTGAAATAAGCTTCTATTTGGCAGCTCAGGATCCCGACTTCTGCAATGAGTATGTCGGTCTCTACGTCTCACTGGACGGCGGCGAAACCTGGGGCGACGAAATCGCTTCGTTCACAACTCCCACATCCTACACAAGATTTATTGTGGATCTCAGCGACTATGAGGATGTTGAAATTAAGGTTGCATTCCGTCATTACAACTCTTCCGACCAGTATCTGGTAAATCTTGACCAGGTTGTCGCAATTCCCGGCGGTACAAGCGATAATCCCAATCTTAACGGTTGGAGCTTTGAAACCAACCCCACTACCGACGGTTGGGAAATGCTTGACAGCGACGGTGACGGCTTTAACTGGGAATGGGCTTATGCTTCCGGTTATGATCCCTTTGATGGTCTCGGCGCAATGTATTCGCTCTCGTATGATAACGATACTTACACCGAGCTCTATCCCGATAACTGGCTCATTTCGCCTTCATTTGTAGGCGGCGGCGAGCTTAGCTTCTACATGCTCGGTCAGGATCCCGATTATTGCTCCGAAGTAATCGGCGTATACGTTTCAATGGACGGCGGCGAAACCTGGGGTGATGAAATCGGTTACTTTGTAGCAACGGGTAGCTATGTTCAGCATACTGTTGACATCAGTGACTACGAAGGTCTCGAAATTAAGGTTGCATTCCGTCACTATGATGTTGCAGATCAGTATGCAGTTGTTATCGACTGCGTTAAATATACCGGAGAAGGTACTCCCGAACAGCCCACCGAAACTCCCGACGAGCCCACTCCTACTCCTGTAGAGCCCACTCCCGGTGAAGACGATGTTATCTTCACAATGGACAATGTCTATGGCATGC
>CAYPXV010000066.1:0-9127 GCA_964414925.1 uncultured Clostridium sp.
ATTGACTTCACGTCTCTCATATAAAGCGCCGAGTAAGAGTTCTACGGGTAATCCCCCCTCTGCGGTTAATTTACCGCATACATGCAATTCGGCGGTATTGTCAGCTACATTCATTATCTCGACCGAATTCAATAAAGGGCGAATATCAACGCTTTTTATACCGCCCTTTGTCTTTTTCTGAACTACTATTTCACCGCCGAGCATAGAAAAAATTATCGATTTAAGTTCGGCTTCGTTAATTGATGTTTCGAATGTAAGCTTGATTTCATAATCCGCCTGACGCATAAGTGATGTCAGCGATGCTTTACAATCATCAAAACTCCATGCTTGCATTATTTTAACACCGTCAGGAAGTACATTGTTGACTTTAGTGATAAAGTCGGTAATTTCAATATTTTCGTCAAGCGTTATGTCCAAATATTCACACTCGGAGGTGTATCCGACAGACAGAGCGGTCGCAAATGAAAGCAGGGGGTGAGGGTTAAAACCTTTTGAATAGGATAACGGCAATTTTGCTCTACGAAAAGCACGCTGGAACAACCTCTGCATATCGAGGTGTGAAACGAATTTAATTTCATCGTGTTTATAAAAACGGGCACAAATTCGCATCTTAATCTACCTCCTTTGCATTTGTTCCGATATTCTTTTTGTTCATATTGCAAAGCTCATTGCATCTTTCACCGAAACAACCGTTACAACCTTTACGGCAGTCCTTGGTTACTATTCCTTGGTGTGCAAGCTCGTTTTGCTTTTTCAAATAATCGTGCGTTACCAAAGCATCCATATGCTGCCATGCCAGCGGTTCATCCAAACCGATTTGACGATGGGCGTATTCTTCACAGGTTAAACCGTTTTCCTCAAAGGCATCATCCCATGCCTTCTTATTAAATATTTCGTCCCATGAATCAAATCTTGCTCCGTTGCGGAATGCACTTATCAGGACATTGGATAATCTTCTATCACCCCTGGCGAAGCATGCTTCAAGTTTGCTTGTTTCGGAGAAATGACAGCTGAACTCAACGCCTTTTATTCCTTTTAATGCTCCTCTGAGAAGAGTCTGCCTGCGTAATACTTCTTCCGTGGAAATTTGTTGTTCCCACTGGAACGGCGTAAAGGGTTTGGGAACAAATGTAGATGCCGATACGGTACATCTTAAACCTTTGCCCCTTAATTCTTTAGGCATTGAATAGAACAATCTGGAAACTTTTCTCGCAAGTTCAGCTATGCCGAGTATATCTTCATCCGTTTCCGTGGGCAAACCTATCATGAAATAAAGTTTTACGCCATGCCATCCTGATTGAAATGCATCGCCGACAGCACGCAGTAAATCATCTTCGTTTACACCCTTGTTGATTACATCTCTCAATCGCTGCGTTCCGGCTTCGGGAGCAAAAGTCAGACCTGTCTTTCTGACCTTCTGTATCTGCTCTAAATCATCTTTAATGAAAGAATCGATTCTCAATGAAGGCAGAGATACGGATACTCTGTCATCGCTGTATCTGTTGAGAATTTCGGGTACTAATTCATGAATTTCGGAATAATCACCGCTTGATAAGGAAAACAATGATATTTCATCGTATCCGGTACATGAAATTTGCTTGTCTGCATAATCTAAGAGTGTCTGCATCTTCCTTTCTCTTATGGGACGGTAAATAAACCCCGCTTGACAGAAACGACAACCCCTTGTACAACCCCTGAACAATTCAAGTGCAATACGGTCGTGAACTATGTTCATATACGGCACTATTAAATCGCCGGTAAATTCTGTTTTATCAAGGTCGGTAATAATTCTGCGCTCTATCGTATCCGGTGCAGTATCGTTAAGTTTTGACAGTGAAGCAAAGACTCCGTTCTTATATTCGGCTTTATATAGAGACGGCACATAAATACCGGGTATCTTTGAAAGCTCAAGCAGTAACTTCTCTCTGTTAAATCCGTTTTGCATACATTGGTCATAACAGTCGATAAAGTCATTCATCAATTCCTCGCCATCGCCGAACAAGAATACATCAATTATTTCGGCAAGCGGTTCACTGTTGCATACACACGGTCCGCCGGCAATTATAAGAGGGTCTTTTTCGGTGCGCTGTGCTGTCGTTAAAGGAATATCGGCAAGGTCAAGCATGTTGAGAATATTCGTGTAACCCATTTCATAAAGGAGTGAAAAACCGATAATATCAAACTCATCTAGCAACTTTTTTGTTTCAAGAGAGAACAGTTTGACGTTTTCGTCTCTTAGTAATTTTTCCATGTCCGGCCAGGGCGCATATACTCTTTCGCAAAAAACGTCGGGACGCTTGTTGAGTACGTTGTAAATAATTCTTGAACCGAGGTGGCTCATACCTATTTCGTAAGTATCGGGAAAGCATAGCGCAAAACTTGTACGATAATGCTCTTTTATTTTCATATTTAATTCGCCTCCCATGTATCTGGTCGGCTTCTCGGTTTTTGCTATAAGTGAATTAATCTTTTCTTTTCTATCCAAAATTTCCTCCAAAGCTCATTTTGGCAAACCAAAAGAACCCATTGATTTTCGGTTGTATAAACAAGTCCATTTTAATTATAAGCATTTAAATAAAAAAAGCAAGCTTTATATCAAAAAAGTGTAGACAAACGAGGCGGAGCTGTTATATAATGGGATTACCTTAATAAATATAGAAAAGGAGCAAAAAGATGAAAACTACAACCAAGACTATGGCAGTCCTTCTTGCACTGGTAATGTTACTGACTTCATTGCCGATTTTTGCAGTAGGACAAAGTGCGCTTCGCAGCGGAGTGCGTGTTTACGGATACCGCATATATGATGATGACGAATTGTTATCATATGCTTGGATATCCATGACGGACGATAATCCGTCGGCTGTTACGGAAGAAAATATCGAAGAAAATGCCTTCGATGATTACACCGATATGTCCGCAGGTACTTTTATGGGCGGTCATGTCTACGGATTTGCCGAAAACGGCGGATTCTACAAAGTGGATGTAACCGACTGGAGCAGAGTTCGTCTGTTCTCGGATGGCACTGCCTATCATGGATGGAGCGATATGACTTTCGATTATACAACCGGTAAGCTTTACGCTATAGCGTATACACAGCCCTGGGAATCGGGAGAGGAAGATTCAACCATAGAAGCAAGTTATTTGGTCACCATCGACCTTTATGACTACTCTATTGATGAAATTGCACAAATTACAACCGGAATCATCACACTTGCTGCCGACAGACAAGGACAGTTATACGGCATTGCAATGGATGGCTGCTTATACGCAATTAACAAAACCGATGGATCTTGTCGTATAATCGGGGATACAGGAATGATAGTAAGCTTTGCTCAGAGCATGTGTTATGACTATAACACCGATACAATGTATTGGGCAATGTGCAATGTAACCCAGGGAAATCTGTGTATCGTTGATTTAGAAACGGGACGTGCATCCAATCTCGGCGTCATAGGAGGAAATACCGAAGTAACATGCCTGTTCACCATTCCGAACGACGAACCTGTTATTCATGTAGAAAGTGTGGAAGTTATTCCCGAAACTTTGGAACTCAGCGTAGGTACAAGCGGTGTGGTTTCAGCACAGGTTCTTCCCGAAATTGCATCGGAACGCCATGTTGTATGGACGAGCGATAACCCCGCTGTTGCTTCGGTTGATGAAGACGGAATCGTTTATGCTAATTCCGTTGGCTCGGCAATGGTTACCGCAACCACCGTTGATGGAGGTCTTACTTCAACTTGTACTGTTGAAGTAACATCAGCTCCCACAACATCCGATTATAGACTCGTTGATGAGTTGGAATCCGATGAGGAATTTATTATTGTAACATATTTCGAGGGACAGGCATATGCTTTAGTCAATCGTAACGCTAATTCCAATGGCTTTGCGGCAAAACTTATACCGATTATTTTGACCGATAACGGTGAGTATGTACTTGCTGCTATGGATTCAAATGAGAACTTTGACGATATGGTTTGGCTTGCACAGGGCGACTATACCGATGGTTTCTCCTTCAAGTCTACAACAAATGACCTTTTCTTTGCGGGCTTGAATTATTGCAACTGGACCGCAATTAACGGAACCGAGGATAAATGGTTGCTGGAAGAACAAGATGGTGCTACATTGCTTAAATCCGTTCGTGCATTGGATGTAAATGAAGATTCTCAAAAGTTCTACGTTGGAACAACCGATTCGTACTATAACTCGGTTATATTCGACTATGTTCAAATCGGTTCCGCATATGAGGTGTTCTTCTATAAGCACATAGAGGATGGCGAAACTTTCACCCTCGGAGATGTTAATGAAGACGGTGAAGTGAACCTTGCCGACGCAGCGCTTATTTTGAGATATGCACTCGGTATCCACCAGTTCGGTGAAACGCAGCTTCTTGCCGCTGATATTAACTCCGACGGAGAAATCAATGCCGCAGACGCAGCACTCTTGCTCCGCATTGTGATGGGTATTTAATCTTTAAAAAAATTTTTTAAACAAATAGAAACGGCTGTTGATATGCTTTCTTGATAAACTAAATTCGTAGAAGCTTATCAACGGTCGATTCTTTTTGAATATAAAAACTTTTTCTTGCCAATAATATTTGTGAGTAAGTCATGACATGGTTTACGAAAACAAAAGGAGGCATATATGCAAAACAGAAGTAACAACTTTGATTCGTTCTTTAAACAGAATGTTTCAAAAATGAACACCGAGGCAGCGAGCATGGGCTGCAGTTCATCAATGACCGACAAGGATTTATCGATTATTGAAGATCAGATGTACAAGGAGGCTCTGCTGTATAAAAAATGTGCTACATACGCCGATTATTTTGCCGACAGTAATTTGAAGTCTATGGCAAGTTCGGCTGCGGAGCATCATAAGCAGCATTTCCATAAGCTTCATGAACATCTTAATACTACAATGTAAAGGAGAATATTATGAAAACCTCATCTATGAGCGAAAGAGAATTGTTGACGGATTTGCTTAATTCCGAAAAAGCACTGGTTAAGGATTATGCAAGTAATTGCACGGAAGCGTCTTGTCCGCAGCTAAGAAATATTCTGGTAAACTGCATGAGTGAGTGTGCGGGAGATCAATTCGCAGTGTTCGAACAAATGCATATGAGAAATATGTACAACACTAAGCAGGCTAAATCTCAGGATATTGAAACCGCAAAGCAGGATATGACTAAACTTGAAAACCAAACTTGGTAAGTTAAAATAAACCAATCGTTTGGTTATAAAAACGGAAGCGACTTATTTGTCTGCTTCCGTTTTATCGGTTTAAAAGAAAAACTTTTTTTTCAGTGCATTTTGAATCGGTTTGTTAATGGCAATTACAATCAATCCGATGCCGAGTATGAAGCATCCCACAAGAGGGAATATCGACCAGTGGAAGCTTGTACTCAGATTAAAAGTTTTATTGATTAAGATTTCAAGAAGTACCATGTAAATCCCATGTACAATAAGCGTACCGCCAAAAATATATAAGTAGCCTTTACGAACATACTTACATAGAGTAACAACGCACGTGCTGATTAATGCATAAATTCCTACTGCCGGGAATGCAAAATGAAGGAACCATTTACCTCCTACCATTAAATCAATGTACAGTAGGTACGCTAATATCGCAGCAAAATCACACGGTACAAAGATAACGGGGTTTGGATTTTTAAACCACATCGGTAAAACGATTATAACGTAGCCGAGCATTAGTGCAAAAATCGAATAACCTGCCCAACTCCTCGATGAAGGAATACTGAATTCACATATAATCAACTGGGCGATTATTGCGGTAAATAAAAAGGTTATAATAAGCATCAATCCCTTATTACTAAGCTTCTTTTCCTTCTCCTTATTCGGAGGGTAGGGGGCATCTTTTAATGTTCTGGGTAAATCGGGGTTGTAAACTTTAGTTCCGCATAATGGGCATACCACTTCGCTGTCCGCAAGTTCAACACCGCATTTAATACAATACATATCTATTCTCCTTTGCTTTTTTCTCTCGGCATATTACTCTCAACAAGTATGGATATGCCTAATTCATGTAGAACCCTGAAGAAATGAAACTCAAGGCAGGGTTCAATCGTGTTACGTATCATGTTTATGTAAATCTTTCCGCCGTATGAAATAACGCCGCAGTTATTGGGCTTTGATGCTTGTAAACCCAGAATAAAATCAAAACGTTCGATATAACCACTCATTATTTCGGGAAGCTCAACATTACCTAAGTTCGAAACGTTAAGACAACTGGTTCGCTCACCCACCGAGTTGTAGATTGCTTTCATTACAAGATTTTTTGCAAATAACGGCGTTAACCTCAAAAAGGTAGAGTTCGAAGCATTAACGTTCGGGGTGAACTTAGCCTGCATATTCTTTTTGGTAGCTTGTAAGCCCATTTCGTGCTTGACTATAGAACATATCTCCGCAAAATCATAATCTCCCATTTTGGGATTTATTTCGGGAAGAACTACCTGAACAAAATTCCTCAGCGTTTTACTCGGAAAGATACGCCTGAGATTAACGGGTACGACAACTCTTAACGGCTTTTGTTTTAGTTTGTTGGGAACTTGTTCGTTTTGAACTCTTTGCAGTGCTAAAAGCATGGCGGCAGTCAAAAACATTGTAACAGTTACATCGTATTGCTTTGCACATTTTTTTACGGCATCTACATTTGCTATCAGGGTGGTTAAATGCCTGAAATCGTCGGGTTCGGGGGTATAACGGATTGAATAGACCGTTCCGCTGTCCCTTGGCGAACTGTAGGTTCCATTATATTTTTCAAAACTGTCCTCAAGCTCTTCCTCTCTTGGCTCTTCGTGTCTGTCGAGAATACCGCTTTCATTCGGTACATTAATGCCATAGAGCTGTTCGAAATATTCAGCAAGGAGGGTTTTGAGAAATATTAAGCCTCCCGAGCCGTCGGTAAGCGCATGATAAAACTCTACCGCAATTCTGTTATTGTAAACTATAACTCTAAGCGCACATTCATTGATGCTCTCAAACGGGGTGTGTACAAGAGGGTAGGCCGCTTCCGTTGAGATTTCCGGTGGGGTTTGCAGTTCCTCAAGATAATACCAGAATATGCCGTTACATAGCCTTACAGCAATGGAAGGAAATCGTCTTGCGGTAATGTCAAGAGCGGTCTTGAGAACCGACGTATCAACAGGTGCTTTTAAAGTAGCAGAGAGGCGAAAAAAATTATTCCATCTACGTCGTCTGGCTGCGGGAAATATTTTTGCTGCATTATCAAGCTTCATCCACCGCAGCTTTCGTTCATGATTAAGATATTTATTTAAAAATTCATTAATCTTTTCAATATCGCCGTAGCGTTCTTTGATGCAGTACAAAACATATGCGTGCCACATCCCATCGGCAACAATCAGTTCACTCTTATTACCTGCCAAGCACAGCTTTTTGTGGAGCAGGAGAGAATCGTCAAGTAACAGTTCATCCGAACCGACAAAAATCAATGATGGCGGTAAATTAGTAAGTTCACCGTAAACAGGCGAAATAATAGGGTCATCGGGAGAATTGTTATCACCGATATAGCACTGCGCATAAAAGTCCAATTGTTTTTTTGTTAGCGTCAAGTCTATATTTCGATTCGTTTCAAATGATTCACCGTCATTTTTTAAGTTTACCCACGGGGAACAGGTTACTACACAGGCAGGCAATGGAATACGGAGTTTCTGTAAAACCTGACATAAAGCATAACAAAGACCGCCGCCGGCACTTTCTCCTACAAGTACAATTTGACCCGGTAAGTATCCCGAAGTAAGTAAATATCGATATGCTTCAAGAGCATCGTTTACAGCGGCAGGGTACGGAACTTCGGGGGCGAGTCTGTAAGCAAGGCACATAACTCGTATGCCCAATTCGGCTGCCAAAACAGAGCCGAATCCTTTTGCATAACCGAGATCGCCGCAAGTATATCCTCCGCCGTGTAAGTATAACACAACACCTTTTTTTAATTCGTCGTGGGGATAAATCCAAGCAAAATCGCAGTTACCGAGTTTAGCATCATGAATATCTACGTTCTTGCGCATTGTTTTCATAAGAATTGTGCCGAGAACATCCTGTCCTTTACGACATGCTTCAAGTGATGCATGTTCCGATATCGGTTTGAGTTTTTCTATTTGTTTCTTTACAAACTTTTGAGACAGCTCCAATTTATACTTTGCTCCTTAGTCTTGCTTTTATTGTCATACCAAAGCAAGTTTAGCATAGAGTGAACAAAAAATCAATTAGTCAATAATATTTAAGTGCCTATCAAATCAATAAGAACATGATAATGAATAAACATCGAAACAGGATTTAAAATTCAATAAAAGTTTTGTCAAAACGGTGATTTTAATTCAACATTTTAGCCAAAGGCATATACAAGAAATCAAAAACATGTTAAAATAAAAATAAAAGGTGTTTTACTGATAGGAGGACAGAAATGATTTGCACTAATTGCGGTAACGAAATTGCAGAAGGAAGTTCCTTTTGCACGAATTGCGGAGCTATCTTTAATGCCGGACAGCTGCATGATAGCGAAAACTCGAACGATGTTGAGGTCGATTTGGGTCAGGAGAAAAAGCTTGATAACGAAGAAAACAAAGAACAAAACTCGGACAACGGTAAAGAAACGGACGAATGTACCGATGTTTGCGATGAGGGTGCGGAAAAGCAAGAGATTTTAAGTCCAGATTCCGCTAAAGAAAAACTTTATAGGGAAAAGATTATAAAGTCAATGAAGTCGGAAGTAAGACCTCTGCGTACATGGAGTTTCTTCTGGCGTGAATTAATTTCTCTGCTGCCGGTAATAAACCTGATTGTGTTTTTCGTTCAGGCTTTCGGTGAAGGGATTAATTATAACAGCAGAAGTTATGCTCGCGCAAAGCTTATTTGTGTTATAACCGTGACTGTTTTGTTACTGGGAGCTATGGCATCAATGCTTATCTGGTATGATGATGTAATGAACATCATCAGAAATGTGATCGATTCTTTGTACAGTTACATTCATTGAAGTTAATGCGACAGCCCTGCAAAAATGTATACCTTCACATGGGTTCCATTTTTGCAGGGCTTATGTTATAACCCATCTTTTCCACTTCTAAAGCCGAAACGGAGTCTGCTCGGACTCCGTT